>JAYVUD010000122.1:0-13717 GCA_043788335.1 Chloracidobacterium sp.
CCGCATCCACGGCTGGCATGGCAGTTCGGTCATCCTCAAGGCGACCCTGCCCGACGAGGGCTGGGAATCGTCGGAGGGGCAAGTCCTCGTCGGGCAGCCGCCTTCGATGACGTTCATGCTCAAAAACGAGAAGGGGGCCGATGTCTATGACGTGCAAGACATAGAGGGGTATCCATTGTCCATCCAGGAAGACTACTCCAATTTGGTGCGGTCGGTTCAATCGTTGAAGCCGAGGGCGTCGTTCCAGACGTTCTATGCCGTGGTACATCCAAAAGAGAGGACGCGGTTCGAGCAAGTCAAGCGAGAACTGGCGTTGGGGATCGAGGCGACCTTGCCCGCCGGTACGGCGTTGTGCGAGTCGCCGCCCGAAACCGACGGCATGGATGTTTGGAAGGTCAAACTGAAAGGCAACATATTGAGCGAGGCCAGCGACACACCCGTCAGATGGCTCGATATTTTTAGAAAGGCATGAAATGAACAACGCCGAAAACTCTAAAGCCCTGCTCAAACAGGCACTCCACGCCCTGCCCCCGGATTTCGCACTTTCCGACGTGAAGGTGCAGATCCAGGCGGCTATCCACAAACTAGAACACGTCGAGACGAAAAGGGATCGGCGGGAATTGCCGCAACAGGCGACAAACCAGTGGCCCGTCCTCAACGGGCAGGTCGTGAACCCCTTCTCCCTGAAGCAGACCATCTCCCAGATAGACGAAATGATAGCAGCCGAGAAGAAGAAGATAGAGGAGATCACTCAACGAAGAAAGAGGCATCATGGAGAAGACGGCGAAGACTTTCAGGCAATTCTTGACTGAGAAGTACGAAACAAAGTATGAATATTCTTCGACCCAAATCAATCTCCCTCCCCAGATGGCAAAAATCATTCTGGAGTGGGGGGACGCCGCAGTGCCGGATGACATCGTGTATCACGACCCGAGCGATCCCACCTTCGGTAGGGAAGACGAGTTGCACGTCACGGTCCTTTACGGCATCCACACGGGCGACCCGAGGTCGGTCGAGAAACTGCTCCTGCGTCAGAAGCCGTTCGGCATCGACCTCGGGAAGTTGTCCGTCTTCACGTCGAATGACAATTTCGACGTTCTGAAGGTGGACGTGCAGAGCGAGGCGTTGCACCGACTTTACCGATCCTTCAGCAATGGCCTGAAGGCCACGGAGTCGTACCCGGAATACATACCACATATCACCATAGCGTATGTGAAAAAAAGGAAGGCGGACGCCCTGGTCGGGGCAGACATTTTTTCCGACAAGTCGTTTCGGGCGGAAGAAGTCGTTTTCTCCTCGAAGGACGGGGATAAGACCAAAATAAGAATAGGTGAAAAATGAGGAATGACTGGCGTGGTATGATGAAAGTCGTGGAAATACGACACACCAGGGGCGGCGAATTACTGTGGGAGGCCGAGAATCTTTACAATACGCTCCACGTCCAGGGCGAACAATATTTTCTCGGCGTCCTTTTCGGCGGCACTCCGCTGCCCGCTAATTACTACATGGGACTGGACGCCCGTCCGACAATCGCCGTCGCAGACACGATGGCCTCTATCGTCGATGAACCGACATCCCACGGATATCTTCGACAGTTTGTTAACGCGACCTCGGGCTGGAACATCCAGTTGGTTGGCGGCGTGTACACCGCCATCGGCGGCATAATCACATTTACGGCCAGTGGCGGCTCGTGGGGTCCGATGTCAACTTTGTTCCTCACCAACCGAATCGACAACGCGGGCGTTCTTTTGTCTAGTGTGCCTCTACCACAGGCTTTGACGGTAAGTTCTGGCGACTCCGTCAGCATGAGGATGTCGCAATCGTTGCGTGACTATCCCGTCTAGGCGAGCGTCTGGATCACTTCTTCGATGGGCTTGATCTCCACGCAGTGGACGATGTTCAAAGGCGTCCTGGTTTTTTCGCCGTCAACAACCAAATTGCTACGGGCGTATTGCCGGAACTGTAAAAATTCGGCCCCGCCGTCCTTCACGTCCGTCAAACTCTTGGCGTCGGGGAAATTCTTGTTGACGCCCAACGCCGCAAGCAACGGCTCCGGTACGGTTTTGATTTCGGCCTCTGCTTCGGCGTTTTTTTGCGGCATGTTCATTTCATAGCCGTCGGTAGTTATTTTTACTACCGACGGCGTTTTTTCGTTAGTCAACTTGTAGTTCACGAACACTTCGTGGGCCGGTTCCGACGTGTTCCCTTTTTCGAACCATACCGGGGTACTTACTCCCACCACGTTGACTTCCTGACCCTCGCTCAGGCGGTATCGCTCTTCCCTGGTGAGGGCAATGTTGTGGGATATTACGAGGGTTAACATGTGTGGGACTCCTTGGCTGTAATATATCAGTCCCTCAAACCTCGTGCAATGATGAATATATAAGGATGAAGGACTTTACGCCAAAGGAGTGACATGCGAAAATTTTTCTTCCCCTTCCTTTTATTGTTCGCAATCGGCGGTTGCATGAAGCCCACGCCGTCCGCGAAGAACACTTTCCGCATCATGTCGGAACCCGACATCGTGGGATTTGCCCCTCTCGACAACATGCCCATAGTCAAGGGCGGTTACGGCGAATTCGTCTCCCAGACGGAAGCCCCCGTGGAACAACGCGGGGAGGAGTACAGGCGGTGGCTCGCCGCGTCCGTCAAAATATCCGTCAGCGGAGGTTCCGGTTCCGGCACCATTTGCTACTACGACGCATCCAAGAACCTGGCCTACGTCGCGAGTTGTGGGCACTTGTGGGATAACGGTGCTATGACCGTCGAGGAGGGTTTGGGGAGGAATATAAAGTGTAAGATAACGATCTGGTACAAGAACGAGGAGAAATTGCCGTCCACCAAGCAGTACGACGCCAAGGTGATTTTCTACAGCCACCGGAGCGGCTGCGACACGTCCCTCGCGACCTTCCAGCCCGACTATGTGCCGAACTATTACCCGATTGCACCCGTCAATTACGACATCAGGGTGGGGTCGAGACAACACTCGTGCGGCTGCGACGGCGGGCGTGAGGTCGCCCACTACGACGTAGAAATCGTCGGCGAGCAGGGGTCCAACCTGATTACGAAACACAACAGCCCGCGACCCGGACGTTCCGGTGGCGGCTTGTTGACGCAGGACGGCTATTACATCGGCACCTGCTGGGGAAATTCACAGGTGGACGGCAGCGGCATCGGTTATTTCACGCCCTTGTCGGTCATCCATCAATACTGGAGTCAACAGGCCGGTTACGAGTTCCTTCTGAGGCAGCAGCCCGGAAGTAATATCGCGGCACGTCAACTGCCAGTCATCAATCGGCGTGGCCCCCAGGCGAAGTTCCCGAAGGACTACATTCCTCTGCCGGGATTACGTTAAACTGTAGAAAGGGCACACCTTCTTGAAATCGCACATTTTGCAGTGATTGCCTACTCTCCCGTAGGCGTCGTCCGGGTGGGTCGTGGCGATTTCGATGTGGGCATTCAGGAGGTCGCTCTCGGCCTTCGCCAACATTTCGTCATCGAATCGCACCGACACCAGGTCGCCGCCCTCCAGGTAGTACAGTGCGGCCCGTATATTTTCCGCCTTGGCGTTGAACTCACGCTGGACTACGCGGGCGTAAGTCGCCATCTGCAAATCTTTCTTGATCGTGTTGTTGTTCTTCCGCCAGAACCCCTTTTTCGTGGTCTTGTAGTCCAGGATGAAATACTTGTCGCCCCGGATGATGAGGCGGTCGATGAAGCCGGTGACGAGCCGGTTGTGGGGCGGGTCCAGGTCATACTTGAATTGGTATTCGAGCTTGCCGTCGAACCCTATTTTATCGGTGAGTTCTTTGATATGCCTGCAATGCTCGGGGAATTTTTTCTTGTACTCGCCTTCCAGGGGTGGGGCCGCGATCCCATGTTCGACCAGGATTTTACCGTTGAGTACGTCCTTGGCTATTTCCTCTATGGGAATGGCCCCGCCCCCACGGACGTATTCCTCGGCGACCTTGTGGACGGTCTTCCCGTAAGCGAAGTAGACGGGCTGCGGCCCTTCTGGTAACATCTTCAAGTGGTATCGGTACTTGTACTGGGCCTGGCACGTCTCCCAGGTCTGCTTTCGACTTACAGAAATATGTTCAATATCCATCTTGTTTTACTCTGTTGATTATGGTATTCTGGCATCGACATTGTACTGGAGAATATATGCGAAAACAAGACCTGACGAAGCAAAAATTTAATATGCTGACTGTTATCGAACAAGCAGAGGGCAAGTCGTCGCAACAACTCGCCTGGTTGTGTGACTGTGACTGCGGGAACAAAAAGGTAGTGTTGGGGTGCCATCTGAAAAGCGGCAAGACTATGAGTTGTGGATGCCATCGCAAAAAGATCAATTCTGAAATACATACCAAACACGGATGCAACAGAATCGGGAAACGGACGACCGAGTACACAATATGGGCGGATATGATTAGACGGTGCAGCAATTCATCTGATGAATTTTACATGAATTACGGCGGTAGAGGAATCTCTGTGTGTGAAAGGTGGAAGGAATTTGTCAATTTCTTAGCGGACATGGGGGAAAAGCCAAATGGCTACAGTATTGAGAGAAAGGACCGAGATGGGAATTATTGTCCTGAGAATTGTATTTGGGCTGATGCGATTACACAGGCGAACAACAGATCGAATAATGTGGTGTTGGAATATGATGGCAGGAAACAAACGGCGAAGCAATGGTCAAGAGAATTGAATATTCAATATGAGACTTTGAGAAAGAGAATCAAGAATAGATGGTCTGCCGAGAAGTCTTTAACCACTCCTTCGAGGCAGGCTAAACGGATTAAATCATGAATATTTCTTTCGACCGCTTCGAGCGATGGATCAAAAGGCGTTTCGGTGAAGATAATGTTGTCGTGAAGGGCAAGGAAATACGCATCAACAGCATATTCGACCCCGATGACACCAATCACCACCTTTGGCTCTCCCCCGCAGGCGGCAAGAAGAAGCGAGAGAATGGGGTATTTCACTGCTTCAAGACTGACAAGAAGGGCAGCCTTGTTTCCTTCATCCAGTTGGTGGAACACTGCGACAGGGAAGACGCCGTCGCCATTCTTCGGGGCCAGCCGACCGTCCTCGAACTGGAGCAACAACTGGAAGAGTTCTTCGCCCAGGAGGAACAGAAGGTCGAGGCACCGCCTCCCCCTGATCTCGAACTGCCAGTCGGAACGCACCTGATTTCCGAGTTATCGAACAAGTGGTGGCGGGACAAGGCCGTCGAATACCTTGAAGGCAGGAAGATCCCCGTCGAGGGGTTGTACCTCTGCCTGGATTCCCCGTATAAAGGGAGGATCATCATACCGTATTACGACCGAAAGGAGAAACTCGTCTACTGGAATGGCAGGCACATTTTCCCCCAGGCGAAGATCCGATATCAGGGTCCGCCCAAAGAGGTCGGCATCGGCAAAAGCGACGTGGTCTTCGTTCCGGGGTGGCCGAGTGCCGGGGAACTGATCCACCTGTGCGAGGGCGAATTCAACGCGATCAGTTTGAAATTATCGGACTTGCATTCGGCGGCGTGCGGCGGTAAAAATATGTCGGACAAGCAGGCTTTGATCTTGTCAGACTATCGGCTGTGTCTTTGCCTGGACCGCGACAAGGCGGGGAAGACGGGCACCACCGTGATGTCCGACGCGATCTCGCTCTGTCGCGGCCTTTTACAGCAGGAAGTCCTCGTCGTGCGTCCCCCGAAACCGTACAAGGATTGGAACGAGATGTACATCAAAGAAGGCGGGACCGTGGTCCATTATTTCATCAAGAAAAATGCGAAACCCGTCTCCTACCAATTCCCGCACGGAATGGGTGCGGACTGGACGAACTTTTTCGACTTCTAGCTCTATAATATGGGCATGAGACAAAGCACGTTAAAAAATTTGGAATATTTCGTCGGCAAACCCTGTACCATCCTGGTGTCGCAAATCGCCCGACAGTTCACGGACGCCCAATTCAACGACTACTTCGTTGGCATCGTGGAGTCGGCGAACGAGGACGGTGTCATGACCGTCCACCCGATAACGAGTTGTAAGAATTTCTACCCGATGTCGCGTGTCGTCGCCATCTCCGAGGAGCAAATGCTAGACCCCTCGCAGCCCGAGCAGGCCGAATTGATCGAGGAATTCAAGACCCAGGCGAACCCCTCCCCCTACGCGGACATCGACGTGATGGCGGACCTCGCCCGCCAGGCGAAAGAATTGGAAAAGAAGAAATGAAACACATCGGGTTCGACCTCGTCCGTGTGACGGAAGCCGCCGCCATTTCGGCCACATGAACTGGTGGAACCGGCGTAGATTTTTGAAGTTCTACACAACGATGGCGGACAAGGGCTTGCCCTCGATCCTGATCGAAGACATCTGGAACGGGCGGGCCACCCGTGTCGAAAACACAGTTTTTCATACTCATGAGCTTATCAAGCCATCGCCCGCTGCCGAAACCGCCGGATGAAGGAATCTTTTATGTCGGACGCCGTGTGTTCCAGGGCCGCGAGGCCGTCGCCGCTCCCCTCCTTGCGTTCAGCCGACACCGATTCCGTGTCCTTGGCTGCGAGGGTTTTGGCTTCTTCTACGGCCTTTTTGAGTTTGTTCTTGCCCTGGATCGGGTGGGTGTGTAACTCGTCTTTCATGAATATCTTCCGTTTCGAGATGAGTTTGTCCAACAAACCCAATTCCGACTCGCTGGCCGCATCGACCCGCTGCAAGTATTCGTCGGCTTTATCGTCTCCCCACGCCGCACGCATCGTTTTGATCTTGGCCTTCAGTTGTTTTTTCCCGTCTGATATCGGGTCCGGCTCGGCTGCGGGCGATTCCGGCGGGGTTTCCGGCGGGGTTTCCGGCGGGGTTCGTAGTGACGATTCTCCGGGTTCCATGGGGACGGGCACGGGCGTGTTGTGCTTGTTCATTAGGGCGAATACGGCCTGCTTGAACTGGCCCGCCCACTGGTCAACCACTTTTACGAACTGGAGCTTTTCGGCACCGGCTGGCAGGGCGATTTCTAGCATCATCGCTTGCTGCTGCAACACCATGTAGTGTTCGAGCGGCATGTGCGGGGACGCCGCGACGTTTTCTTCCGTCCTGCCGAGGTTGTCGCCCAGCTTATTCTTCCAGTAGTAAGGGTTGTCCTCGTTGTTGCGACCGTGCCATATGTTCGCCCACCACCCCTTCATTCGGTCCCAAACGCCCCTCTTGGCCTCCGGGTTTGATTGGACGAGTTGCTGTTTGAGCCGGTTGACGAAATCGTCGATCACCTTGCCCAAGTCCTCTGCGGCGGGCAAGGGCATGGCAATTAGGCGTGCGGGTTCCTTCTGGGCGATGGGGTCGGCGTCCTCGGAGAATCTATATTTTGCGAATGTCAGCATTTTTCACCTACGGTATATAGGCGGAATGCTTATTTCTGGTCGCTGATGTACTCACCTATTTTCTTCAACGACATCAGACAAGAGTCGAATCGGTGGAAGTCGTCGGACAGGTACTCGAGGGCGATCTCGTCGAATTTGTCGCAATCGTCTTCCGCGACCTCGAAGTAAATCGCCTTGCCCTTCTTGCCCACCACCTTGTACTTGTGCATGAGGATGTAGGCGGCGGCACCCAGGTCGGTGACGAAGCGGTGCTTCTTCACGTCGAAGGGGTACTCGCCGATTTTCTTGAGCGACATGATGCAGGAGTCGAATCTGTGGAACTCGCTGGACAGGTAGTCCAGCGTAAGTTCGTCGAACTGCTGGGCCGTCTTTTTATCGTCGTCCACCAGGAAAAATATTTCCCTGCCGCGTCGGCCAATTACCTTGTACTCGTGCATTAGCAGGTACGCAGCGGCCCCCAAGTCGCTGACACACTTCTGGTTTTTTTTCATTGCTCCCTTTCTTTCGGAACACCAGCCCCCAAATGGGGCTGGCCTCCCGCACCTTAAAACAGTTTCTTCAACTTCCTCACGATGATCTTCCCGATCAACTTGTCCGCCATCGTCGGACTCGTCATTTTCTTCAGCCCGTCGAACGCCACATTCACGTCCACCTTTTTGATGTTGGTCTTCGCCCCGTCCACCGAGAAAACGCCCTCGTCCCATGCCACCGTGTGACCCGGAATTTTCTTCTGGATGTAGTCCAACATTCCCTCCGTGTCCCCGGTGCGGTACTCCGGGAATACCTTGCCAAGGTTCTCGATCAACTTGTCCATGTTCATCAGGAGTGGGTTGTTGCACCCCGATTGGTAGATTTCGCTCTGGTAGAGAGGAGCCTTGGTCTTATCCTTGTTCTTCTCCAATTCTTCCCTGGTAGTCTCGGCCTTGAGCGTGATTTCTTCCGGGGCATTGCCCCGGTCTTCGCCCTTCTTGAAAGTGCGTACCGGCACATCATCCGTGAACAGTTTGGCGGCTTCTTCCGCCGAAAAGTATCGTTCCGGGACGTTAATGCCGGACAACACCTTGTACTCGTCCATCATCGATAGGTATAGGTTTTCCGTCTTGAGTTCTTCTTCGGCGACTGTCCTGACTTCTTCGGCCACTAATTCTTTTTTCGTCACCGCTTCTTTCGCGAGTTTCCTAACGTCCGGCACGAAGTCGGGGTTCGGATATTTGGCGTCCAGGCAGTGGACCTCTTGTTTGCCGAAGTATTCGAGGGTCGGCTCATTCTTCCTCGGGTCGTCCGAGAAGTGGAGATCCTTGTCGTGCATGAGCAGTCGCTTGGCCGGTACGAAATACTCGTCCTTCATCCAGACTTCTTTCCCGGCGTCGTCCACGGTTTTGATGCTAAATTCGCCGCCGTAGCGAATTTTGCTCTTCTCCAGGATCGGGTAGTCTTTCCCGTCAGTCAACTTGAAATTTCTCGTGTCGTACATTTGTTTGCCGATGGGCAAGAAGGTCATGACGCCGATGGCGGCTGGTCGTTTCGGGGCCGCAGGTATCGAAGGGCAGTTCGGGCACGGCAGTGGGGACACCGGCTGCGATCTGCCGATGGGGTAGACGACCATGGCGTCGTCCTTTAGATTTTCTTTGAGTTGGTCGAGGAGTTTGGTGAGGAGCGGCCCTTTGATGTCCTGGCCGCTCCCCGCCTCGTGAAACCTGTCGGCTTCTTTTTTCGTATCGTTCACTATCTCATCCTTTCTATTTGTTGGCCTTATTTCGCCGCTTCTGCGGCGATCAAGCACCCACGGGCCACGCTGTAGAGCGGGTCCGCTGGCTTGATGATTTCGCCGATCTGAATGGGCAGATTGGCGGACATGATGGTGTCCTTGAACAGGGTCGCAAAACCGAATGGCGACGATGTGCCACCAGCAATCACAATGTCCACGGGCACGTCCGAGCGGACGGACTTCGAGGCATTCGCGAGTCCCTTCTTGATCTCGCTAACCGTGTGTTCGACCATAAGGTGATACTGTGTGTGTATCGCCCTCTCGATGAGAGTGGTCGGAGCCTTGGTCAGGTCGATCTTGGTCTTCTCCTTGCTGATGAAAGAAACCGGCTCGCCGGTCGCTTTCGCCGCCTGCTTGTCGATCCAATCGCCGCTGTTGACGATTGCGAATTGGAAGACGGGGTTGCCGTACATGGAGTAGCACAGGTTCACCATGCCAGCACCGAATGACACGCCTATGCCCGTGAAAGCCTTCTTGCCGAGTTCGGCGTATACCAAGGCCAGACCCTCGTTGATGGGGCGTGGATCGACCCTGAAACCACTTTCCGATTTGTAAGCCTTGAAGATGGCCTCCAGGATCTTGTTGTGGTAGTCGGCGTCCGTCTCCTGGTTGATGGCGTTCGCCGGGACGGAGTAGTACAGCACTTCGCCGTCCTGCCGAACGTCGTCGAGCAGTCCGTGCATCATGATGGACATGATCTGGAAGGCGTCCTTCTCCTTCGGGTTCACGCACCCGGCCACCATGGGCCGCTTCAACTCGAGTTGGCACATCGTGTAGGCCATGTTGACGGCAGCCTCTCCGAGGGCGTAGGCCACCTTCTCGCGTTCGATGAGCGGCACCCCGGCACCCTTCATCATGTTGAAGACGAATCTGTTTTCCAGGGGCAGTTCGAGGAAGGCGTTGACCTCCCTCTTGTGTACGAAATTCCCCTTGTCGTCCCTGGTGCAGGCGACGAGGTTATAAGTCCCGCAGTCGAATCCGCAACTCATAGTTTATTTCTCCTTTTACATTGTCTTGTTTTGTCCCCGATCCGTTTGCAATGAAGTTCTCCAAATTTACGTTTGCCATCGATATAGACGACCGGAATGACTGGTCCGCCGGTTACATTGGCCCATCTGCTTCCGTTAGAAATGCGTGTGACGACACTTCGACTAATTTCATATTTGTCGGCAATATCTTGATGTGAATGACCTGTTTTCAGCAATACTGCAATTTGCAAAACTTGATCTTTATCTAGCTTGCCACGGCCTTCGCTAATTCGGATCAGAGCCGATGCAGAATGTTTCTTGCCATAATTTGGATTGCCGCTGCCAATATAAATGTCTTTCTTGGCCTCACTCATTGCGGTTTTTGTTGATTCTGTATGTTTTTTTCCGAAGAAAGGATTGCTTTCTCCTTGTCTGTGCTGGACATCAAATACTTGGTTGTAGAGTTCTTTTCTTGAAACGCTACTTACCCATTGTTGTTCTTTTGGGCCGAGAATTTCTATGTCGCACTCTTCTAGCACCGTAATGTAAAATTCTGACATTCCATATTTGTTGTAACTAGCTTGCAAATGTTTATTGTAGTGTTGATTATTTTTTAGTTCGCGGCAATGATCTTTGTATCTGTTTTCTATATTGCGACTTTGTCCGATATACATTTTGCCATTCACTTTGTTCTTGATGGCATAAATTCCGCATTTCATTCTTTCACTCCTTTTTACCGAAATTGATTTTCGGCGATGCCCCGAAATCCGGTATCGCCCATTGTGTGTCTTCTTTCACCCGCTGTTGTTCCACTTGCGGCGGATTGTCCCTGGCCGTGGCTGTGACATCGAACCCCCCGCTCGCATTCAGGTTGATGTTCAAGTCCAGCATTATCGAGACTCGTACCTCGCCGTTCTGCGTCAAGACTTTTACTTCCTGCGGTCTGATGAGTTGCGGCATAGACTTTACTTCCTGTTTGTCCAGTGAGTTGCGGCATAGTATGTATGTTCCTCGTTGTTTTTTCCGTTACTTAAACGAGTACGGGTAGGGCGGTTCTCCGCACGGGCCACCGCTCGAACATCTCCCGGACCCCAGCCCGCAGCATTTCTCCGGTGATTTCCGTCAGACACGGCTTCGTCGCCGTCGGGCACTTGGGGCAGTCGGCGAATTTGAAGCACGGCCCGCATTCCCAATCCCCGTCGTCCCTGTGCTTCTGCACCAGTACGAAGTCGAAGTGCTTCCCGTACACCTTGCCGTCGGCGAATGTGAATACCCCCAGGAGCGGCTTCTTCATCCCACCCGCCAGGTGGAACGCCGCCGTGTCCACCGCGATGACGTAGTCCGCCGCCGCGATGTAGCTCATCCATTCCGACACCGTCGAATCGTACAGCCCCGGCACTCCGAGGTCCGTCAGACTCGGCATCTCCTTGTTGTGTATCCCGACTAGCGAGCAGTCCGCCGTTTCCCTCACTACCACTTCCATTTGCCATGGCAGTAAAGTCTTAGTCGCCATTTTGCTCACCGGGGCGAACGCCACCAGGGGAGTCCCCGGTTTCCGAAGCCGCTCCATCTTCTCTCGCCCCGACCTACCGGCCCCCTCGTCCAGACGGAAGTGCATTTCATGGGATTCCAGGGTCACGCCCATCTGCCTGGCCCATATGTCGCTCCGGTGGTCCTTGCAGTCGGGGGCGTAATGATTCTCGTACTTGTCCGCTATCGTCACGCAGGTGTTGTAGCAGGCGACGTAGTCTTTCGGGTTGATCGTTCTCGAATCGACCACCCTCGAGATGTCGGGGTGGTCCCTGGCGGCGTCGAAGTATTCTGGCAGGCAGGCGAACACGAGTTCACACCCCGGAACCAATTTTTTGATCCCGGCGAACATCATCCGCTGCATCAGCACGTCCCCCAACCCGCCTTTATCATGCCAGATCAATACGATGTTGTGCTTCGCGTGGAAGTCGGCGAGACTCCAGGGTGCCGGGCCGTATTTCTTGGGTTTGATTAACTTCGCCATACCCGAAAAGAGTAAAAATCAACGAAAAAACCCCAGGCGAATATCGCCTGGGGCCGTGCTGTCCTGTCACACGATTAGCTGTTGCAGACGCTCCTGACGGAGACGAGAACCTGGACGGTCGCGGTGCTTCCGCCGGAAACCACGTTCGCGAAGTTGACCTTCGTGACCGACAGTTCGCCCGAGTTGAAGACCTGCGTCTCGCCAGCACCCAGGTCGAAGATCGCGGAAGCCAAGCCGTTCAGCTTGACCTTGACAGCCGTCGAAGACTGGTTCGCGATCTGGACGAAGATGGCATAGCCGCCCGTGTCGCCCAAGATGTCCACCACGTTGCCCGCAGTGGTGTAGGTGGAGCCGTTGGCTACCGAGATGTTGTAGACCTTCGGGTAGGTGTTCTCCGAAGCAACGTCACTCCAGACGGAGCCGTCGTCCGTGACCACGCTGATGAAAGCCTGGTCCAACGGAACCTGCGGGTAAGCGAAACGCTTCCAGTAGTTGCAGTCCGTGAAAGTCTGCCCGTCGAAGAGCTTGCGGTAGGTGCGGTTCGGGCCAGCGACGTAAATCGTCCTCTGGATCGAGGGCTGCATCTCGGCACCCAACTGGCTCTGGTTGTTCGCACTGATCGAAGTCGCGGTGGCGGGGTTCAGATCCATGTAACCCTGCGAAATGTTGTTCAACTGAACTTGAAATACGCTCATTATACTCCTTATGAGTGTTCGGGCCGATTTCTGGTCTTCGATAGTATGTAAACACCACGCCCTCAGATTCTAATTACCGTTCCCGACGGATACATACATTTGAAGATATTTTCACCGAACCCCGTAGCCACCAGAATCACCTTGATGCCTTTTGAACCGGCCTCGAACAACTTCCCGCATTCCACCCCTATTACGACCCCCGCGTCGTCTATATTTCCGTCAACCGACAAGCTGTCGCATCCACCTGCGTTCAGTTTTTCGCACATGGCGGATATTTGCGTGGCCGTCAAGGATTTGGCTGGGAGCATGGCCTGGGTCAGCAGGACGCACCTGCCCGTCTTGGGTCGGACGGTCGTTATTACGGGTCCGCAGGCGATTTCGGATTCTTTCATGAATTGTTCGACCGGGTGGCTGCTCATGTCGCAGGACAACTCCCGGACGTAGGCGAATTGATTCCGCGAGGATTCCAGTTCCGTCCGGGTCAACGTGCGATCAGCCCCGGAAAAAATGTGCGAGGCGGAATCCTTGTGGGATATATAGACTAAGACGCCTGGGTAGGCTAGTTCCATCATCGGTCGGAGCAATCGTAGTTGTACCAAGTAATCGTCGCAATTGCCGAAGTAGGCGATGCAGTATTTGTCCTTAACTTTCGCATATTCCGACAGAGGCATTACCATGACAGATCCCCAGGAGAGACAAGGCGTGGAGGCCATGAACGCCTTCTTCAATCAATTCGGCCCACTCGACGACGTGTATGTGAATATTTTTTGGCAAGTATTACTTGAAGAGTTGTACGGTATTGATTATAATGTTGCTGGAGGAATTTCAAATGAAACATCCGCAAGTCAACGAGCAGTTTTTGATAGAAGAGTATATTCGGAAGAAAAAGAGCATCAGGAAGATTAG
>JAYVUD010000123.1:0-6635 GCA_043788335.1 Chloracidobacterium sp.
GATACAGCCGCGAACTTTCGCCGTCATACAGTATCTTTCCGGCCAAATATAGAGCGTAAAACTCAGGCGTTCGCCGCTGCGGTATCTTCCACCCGATCAGGAACGCCGGGAACGGAGCGAGCTTGTCCTCCCATTCCTTATAGGTCATCGCGACCTCGGCGGGTTCGCTCACGTCGAGTTCGGGCGGCAGAGGCTGCGACTCGATATCTCCGAAATACGTCTCGATCAGATCCTTGGCGGTTGCGATGTCAAACGCTCCGGAGAGCGTGATGACGGCGTTGTTCGGAGCGTAATAGACCCGGAAAAAATCCTGCACGTCCGCGACCGTGGCGTCGTCGAGATGTTCCATCGACCCGATCGTCGAGTGCGAATTGGCAAAATTTTTGTAGATCATCTCATTGATCAGGTCAAATATCTGCCCGTACGGTTGGTTATCATATCGCAGGCGTTTTTCTTCCTTGACGGCTTCGCGTTGGTTGTCGAGATTCTCCTGCGTGACCGCGAGGCTCTTCATCCGGTCGGATTCGAGCCACAGAGCGAGCGGCAATTGGCTCGCCGGCAGCGTCTCGTAATAGTTGGTACGTTCGCTCGACGTGGTGCCGTTCATCGTGCCGCCGGCCTTCATTATGTGCTGAAAATGACCCGCCTTGGGCACGTTCGCCGATCCCTGGAACATCATATGTTCAAACAAGTGGGCAAACCCAGTGCGGCCGTCGCGCTCATTACGCGAACCGACGTTGTAATAGACCGCGACCGATACGACCGGTATCGCATGATCGGGGTTCAATACGACCCGCAGGCCGTTTGCAAGAGCATATTCCTCGATCTCAAGCGGCGGTAATCTGAATATATCTGTCATAACTTTCACTGATTTAATGAGAACACGTTGACGGGCAAAAATCAAAAACGACAAAATCGCCGCGAACCAAAATGGACGGAAAATGCGGACAGTCGAAATCAACGTTGTATCAGATCTTTTTGATCTCGCCGAATTTTGTTTTAGGGCGAATCGTCCGTTTTTTTTGAATCCGATCAGTTGTCGTTCGCGAAATCCATAGCTTGAATCGCTTGGTATATTCCTTTGGACTGATCGAAATTAACATTCATTATGATCTCAGAATCAAACTACACAACCACCACTAACCGCTTCGGCGGTTTGATTCCAACTATCGTCAAGGCGGCTGACGCAAAACTTCCGACCAAATACGGCCCATTTCGCATCGCCGGATATCGTTCGCTGACGAGTGACGAGGAATTTGTCGTCGTTTATAAGGGCGAGTTGAGGACCGATCGCCCGGTCGCCGTCCGCATCCATTCTCAATGTCTGACGGGCGACGTGTTTCACTCGGCAAAATGTGACTGCGGCGAGCAGTTGGAAATGGCGATGCAGACCATCGCGAAAGAAGGTCGCGGCGTGGTTCTTTACCAGCAACAGGAAGGCCGCGGTATCGGGATCATCAACAAGATCCGGGCATACGCACTGCAGGACGAGGGTGCCGACACGATCGAAGCAAATGTGCGGCTGGGCCTCGAGATCGACGCCCGCCGCTACGAACAATGTGTCGAAATACTAAAAGATCTCGGCCTAACGCGTGTCAAGGCACTCACAAATAACCCGGAAAAGATACAGGCGATGCGTGATGGCGGCCTCGACGTAGTCGAACGCGTCGCTATCGAACTGCCCCCGTCGAAAGATACGCAAAAATATTTGAGCGTGAAACGATTTCAGATGGGACATCTTCTAAATCTGGTAGCTCAGAATTAGCGTCTTGGTAGTAGTTCGCTAGTGAACGCGATACGGTATTGGAAAGGTTTGTAACGTATTTCTTGGCGTTATCAATAGTGACGGGGTTATGAACGTGGGGTTTGCGAGCAAGGGCGAGCGATACCCCACTTTTTTCGCGCGTTCCTACGCCATTGCGGTCGAACATCCGACGGCTTGATCCGATCTCTTTGGGGTTGGAAACGGTGTATAAACGGTAACGGGATGAAGCCTCAAAAGTTCAAGACTCCACCCCATGCTGATAGATTGTTCGCCACCGGCGATGTTAACGGATCGCACTCATTCCGCCGTCAATGTGAATGATCTGGCCGGTGATGAAGGCCGCCTTTTCTGAAAGTAAAAACGCCGCCATTGACGCGATGTCGTCGGGTGTACCGACCTTTCGCAACGGATGCCTGGCGGCCGAAGCATCGCGTTTCTCAGGCGTGTTCAGCAGTCTTTCGGTGAGGGGTGTATCTGTCAGGGATGGTGCAATGCAGTTAACTCTGACAGCGGGAGCAAGTTCGGCAGCCAGCGATCTGGTCAGGCCCTCAACCGCGCCTTTTGCGGCCGACACTGACGAATGAAAGCCCATACCGGTCTGCACGGCAACCGTACTGAACAGAACGATCGACGGCGTGGCCGACTGTTTTAGATTAGGCAGGACACGCTGGATGACACGCACCGCTCCCAGCAGATTGATAGTTAGATCGTCGGAAAAATCTTTTTCCGTCAGGCGGTTAAACGGACGCAGATTGATGCTTCCCGGACAGTAGACGACACCGTCTATTGCCCCCTCGATCTCAGGAAATCCGTCGTTCAGCGTCGCATCGTACTGATAGAATGTCGCATTGTCGAGGTTCGCCAGGCCGCCCTCGGTTCGGCTCAACCCAATCACTTCATTCCCTTCCGCGGAAAGCATCCGAGCGATCGCATTGCCGATGCCCTTGCTCGCCCCAACGATCAAATATCTTCTTTTCATAGTAATTTTTGAGAATAAATGCCGGAAAAAGATTCCGATCAGAAATGACGGAACTTTTGACGGGCATTACGTACGGTACTCCTGACGGGGTGGAGATCTTCCGCGAGCACCTCGATTCATTTTCGTGAGTAGAAAAAATCCAACCGGCCTTTGCCTGTCAATCGTCGTTACCTGCGGATCGCATTTCTGCTATCGTGTACCCAAAGAGAGCGTAACAGACCGATATGCTGACCAGAAATCCCACAACAAAGATGATGATAGTCATCCTTTCCTCCGTTCGAGCACAGTTACCTTAAAGAAGATGCCCAGAGCCAGGATCGACGGCACCCACAGTCCGACAAATACCCCTGCATCCTTGTGCTCTAATCCAAAAACGCCGAACCAGAGAGAGACTGAGAATAAGAACGATGCAAAGGCCGCTCCCAAAACGATGTAATCTGATTTTTGAAACATAACTATTTTCCTTAAAAGTACGAAATTCAAGTTATCAAATCGCCTCGGATCTGAATTCGGATTCAATCTTACTAAATTCGCGCGCATCGCGCATGTTACGTTGTCTTCTACCGGCGGGTCTGACGTGCCGAGGCCGCGGCGTGGATGTATTATCAGTAATCCGTTCAGGATCGCTCGTTTGCGTCCGGCTCGTCTCGTCAACCCGCATCGAAGCACCCAATAATCGCTTCAACATGTGCTACAACGCACAGAGCGAACGTGTGAATTTATATACAATCGTTGTAAGCCACTAATTGAGATCGGCGGAGAAATATAATGAAAGGATTCAAATCAGCTATCGAACAAGATGCGGTCGAAAATACGAATTTTCGCAAGGTGCTCTACACATCCAAACACAGCCAACTGGTTTTGATGAATTTGCTACCGGGCGAAGAGATCGGACTCGAAACCCATAAGGATAACGATCAGTTTTTCCGGGTAGAAAAAGGTGCGGGAAAATGCGTGATCGACGGCCACGAGTACATTCTGTCGGACGGTGACGCCGTGGTCGTACCGTCGGGTGCCAAGCACAACGTTATCAATACGTCGTCTACATATCCGCTCAAGCTGTACACCATCTACTCGCCGCCGCATCATCAGGACGGCATCGTCCGTGCGACCAAGCACGCAGCCGAAACGATCGAAGAGGAATACGACGGCGTAAATTCGGAATAGGAGGCGATCACTATGACAATCAAAGAAGTGTTAAAGGACGAGACGCTCGAAAATGAGGTCGAACAGGAATTTGAAGATGCCGGCGAACTCGGCAGCGGTGGCCGTGCTCAGCTTATCGATCAATTGATGAACAACACCAACAGCTCGCCGATGCTCTCGGGCGGCGATATCGATGCTGCATGGGCAGATTCGGACGTCGGCGAAGAGTCGGTCGGCGGAGACAATCCGACGCCCGACCAGAGTGTCGTCGAGGATCTCGGCGAGGCAATGGGCATCACCTACCAGGACAACGAACCGCTCGGAACCGAAGACAAACTCAATGCCCGCGACCGCGACCGTTGGGAACTCGATCCGGCATCGGCCGAAGATTTCGGGCACTAATTATCGACGGCTCCGACACGCGTGCGTTCGCCATCAGTGGAAACTGGCGATACGAGTTTTTTTTCGCAGATTTTCGCTTACGTTCGACAGCAGACATAAGGGACGCGGGAATGCAGATATCATTATTGAGGAACGTGGATTGAGTCGCGAGAACCTCATTTGAGGATACGGACAGCGGTTGACAGCAGTCCGATAGACCGCGAGGCCTCACGTAACAAGGAGTAAATTATGACAAACGATCAATACAACAAAAACAACGAACGACGATCTTTGACCGATACTGCCCGCGGCGTTTCGGCATTGACATATCTCATGGTCGGCGGCGGCATCGGAGCGATCCTTGCTCTGCTTTTCGCTCCGAAATCAGGAGCTGAGTTTCGCGGCGACATAACGGACGTTGCCAAACGCGGCTATGACCAGACCGCCGATCTCGCAAATCGCGCGTCCGCAAAATCGAGCGAGCTGTACCAGACAGCCAAGGAAAAGGCGAACGGCGTGCTCGACCTTGCTACATCCAAATCAGCCGAAGTTCAGACAAAGATCGGCGATGCTGTCGACAAAGCCGGCGAAAACGCGGCCGGTGCGGCCCATCAGATCGAAAACAAATTCGGGGCGACGGGTGCTAGATAGGATGGTGCCGCGTTCAGTTTCATCTCATATGACGATATAACAGCAGTATCCGCATTCGTGAACGAAACCCGTCGAATTTTCGGCGGGTTTTGTTCGTCTGCCAATAATTTCGCTCTACATTTGGCGGAGCTACGCAGACCGGTCGCCGATGCCGGCAACGGGCTCGAGCGTAACTACGGCCGCTCTATTCTCGCGTGCGATCGCGTAGAGAGCCGCCTTTACCTGAAAGGGCGTCAGGTTTGGGTAGCCCTCGACAAAGCGGGCGACGATGCCGGTGATGTGCGGGCACGCAAAACTGTTGCCGGTCAAGTTGCGGTGGCCGCCGCCGAGCCACGCCGTGCGGACGTTGACGCCGGGAGCGGTCAACTCGATGATCTGGCCGTAATGAAAGCCAAAATTAAGCGCGTCGGTCTCGTCGCTCTTGATGACGGAGATGAGCGACGATGAAAATACGGACGGGAAACTCGGCTGCGGCATGTTGTTTGCCGCCGCGACGACGATGCAGCCCGCCTGATACGCCCGGTCGAGCATATCGTGCAGCGGTGCGAAGAATTGCGGCTTGGTGGTACCGAGCGAGAGGTTGATGACCTTGTATCTCTGTTTGATCGCGTATTCGAGACCGGCGAGGAAAACCTGGCCGTCGCCGAGTCCGCCGGCACCGAGCACCTTAATGCTTGCAAACTGCGCGTCCGGAGCGATGCGGGCGATGATCCCCGCACACGCCGTTCCGTGTCCCGCCGAGTCGCCCGCGGTCGACGGGTCGAACACGACGCGATTTCCCTCGACGCGTGCCTCGACCGACTCGATCACCTTGCCTGCCAGATCCGGGTGCTCGGTGTCGATCCCGCTGTCGACGATCGCAACGGTCACCCCACGCCCGCTCGCCTCGCGCCAATTATGCCTCGGCGCAAAATAAGCCGACATCGTCCCCAAAAATTGTGACTCATCTATCGACATAAGAAACTAAGAAGTTAGCCACGAACAAGCACGAACAGGCACGAACAAGACCAATTATAGAACTAATCGTTCGACATCCACCGTATACCGGTTGAAATTTAGGACGAGCCCGAGTTTGATGCCAGTTGCCTTTAGATAATTGAGGGTTTGGGCAATATGAGCCTTAATGATCGCCTCGACCGACTTAACTTCGATAATTACACGCCCCTCGACTAACAGATCCGGTGCGTAGTTTCCGACGAGCTGACCATGATAGAAAACCTCGAGCGGAACCTGTTGTTCGACATGAAGGCCGACCTCCCTTAATCCGACAGCGAGAGCATTCTCGTAAACCTTCTCCAGAAAGCCAAAACCCAACTCGTCTCGAACCTGATAAGCCACCCCGACAATCTTGTACGAGAGCTCCTTTTCAACGATATTCACCATACTTAGATCTTCTTGTTCGTGCCCTTCGTGTTTGTTCGTGGCCAACAAATTCTTAGAAACTCAGGTAGCTCGTCTCGGCTTTGTCGTCGGAATATCGGATGACGGTCTCGAGCAGTTCGCGAGCGAGCTTGCGCTCGGCGTCGCCGCGGGCGGCGAGTTCGCGGATGAGCACGGCGAGATCGAGACGTTCGCGGTTCTCGGCCGAACCGCGAATGCCGGCGATCCAATCGCGGACCTCGCTAAAGTCGATCGATCCGCCGGCCGATAAGACCTTATTGCTCAGATCGCTGAAAAGTTTGGCGGTCTCATAGGCGTTGACCATCGCTCCGA
>JAYVUD010000124.1:0-2180 GCA_043788335.1 Chloracidobacterium sp.
GACAACGGCTGCTGGCAAGGCTCACGACCTTTAAGAGCGGACTCAATAGAACAAAGGTTGACGCGGCGTTGGCCGGGCGGGCGGTTGCCGTTTGGAAGGAGATCACTAGGCTCGACGACCGAAATGCCGAAGCCTGGGCGTTTCTGGCAGCATTTTATGAGGCATCCGGCCGGCAAAATGAGAACATTGACGCCCTCCGCAAATGGGTGTCGTCGGCCCCGCCGGCGGAAACGCAATTTTATCAACGGATAATGGGCCAGGCGGCCGATCTAATGCCCGACTCGGCGGCTCTGAAATACGGTTCCGCGTTGATCAACGCCGGCCGCGGGGACGAGGCGGCAGCGGCACTCTCGAATGTTATCGCCGACGAACCGGATAACGAACAGGCGATCGCTCTGTTGCGTGAATGCGTGGAGATCGCGGACGCCGGGCAACTGTCCGCATTGACCGGAACGCTCAAACAGGCCGCTTTTGCGGCTCCGGGCAACATATCGCTATTGCGTTTGCTGGCCGATGTCTATGTCAGGTCCGGCCGATCTGACGATGCCGAAAAACTGCTTCGAACCTCGGCAGCGTCGCTTGGGAAAACTGAGCCGAAGCTCGGTGCATCGGTTTTGCTTGCTCTCGGCGACGTTTATCTGAATGAACAACGTTACCTCGACGCGGCCGGGGTGTTCGAGGACGCGCTTCGGAAACGCGGTATTCCCGAAATTGGACCGGCTGCAGCTGAGGACCGGGATTTCGCGCAGACGGCCTTTACGCAGCTAATTCAGGCTTATCGGCAAATGGAAAAGACGGACGCAGTGGTCGCCGTCGCCGAGCGGGCTCGGCGTGCTTTTGGAAAGGACGATCTGTTCGCCGATAAACAGCTGATTGCCCATTACCGCCTGGTCGGGCGGCGGCAGGACGCGTTGACTATCATTCGGGCAGTCCGCGTGAGGAACCCGCGTGACCAATCGTTTGTGAGGCTGGAGGCAATGACATTGGCCGAACTTGGCGAAGTCGAAAAGGCGATTGAGACGTTCAGATCCGCGAGCCTCGGCCGCACGCAGCCGACGGCATTTGACGACTTTTCGAACCTGCTGTTCATCGTCGGGCTATACCGTGAGGCCGGACGCGGCCAGGAGGCCGTAGACGCCGCAAATCAGGCGCTGGCGATGGCGGGGGACGACTCGCACAGGCAGATTGCCCAACTGGCGTTGTCGTCGGCCCTTCAAACAAGTGGCGATCTCGCCGGAGCCGAACGCACCTTGCGCGATCTCGTTAAACAGACACCTGGAAACCCGATCGCCCTCAATAATTTAGGCTATTTCCTGACGGAGAATGGCCGCAGCCTCGACGAAGCGGTGACGCTGATTCGCGCGGCATTAAAGATCGAACCGGCGAACGCCTCGTATCTCGACAGCCTCGGCTGGGCATTTTACAAGCGGGGCAATTACACCGACGCCGAGGCCTTTCTCCGCCGGGCCGCCCGGATCAACGCCGAATCGTCAAATATCAACGAGCATCTCGGCGACGTTCTCGTAAAGCAGGGACGTGCCCTCGAGGCCAAAACCGCCTGGCGAAAAGCCCTCCTGCTCGCCGCCAACCGCAACGACATCGACCGGATCAGGGACAAGCTCCGCTAGAGATATCGCGATCGACCGAGCGATTGGCCCGTCCGATAAATGATGTCGGATGCGCACGCTCCGGTCGACCCGAGTGGGTCAGTTCCGCCTATCGGGAAGTTGCGATTTCGAGGACGGTTGACGAGGCCCGGCAAACGTAAATTCGCGATCGACGAGAGTGTTTCCGGGAATGACAGTTTTTTAGAGACCAAGTCGCACAAAACCCTGCTAAAGTCCGCGTCTCGCGGCCTCGGGGTAAGTCTTTCAATCTTTAACCGAATTTCAACGCAGAGTCCGCCAAGTCAGACGCGGAGGTCGCAGAGAGTTCGGATGACTTTTTCGGACAGCCTCCTATTTACGTCTGTCCCTGATGGGACGTAAGAAGCAGGCCTTATTTCTAAACGGCTCAACCTAATGACAATATCGGTTGGTTTTCCTTCAACTCCACTATTATCCGAGCTAGTTTTTCTAGTAACGATAATTCCGCACCCTCAGCAGAGATTGTAAATTCATCTGGGTGAGCGGAGAATGGAGTCGGGCCGGATGATATGTATGTCGATCTCAATTGACGTC
>JAYVUD010000125.1:0-6903 GCA_043788335.1 Chloracidobacterium sp.
GTCACGGCCACGATGGTAAACGGTTCGGCATTGCTCGCCTGGAAATAGAACGGTTCGACGAGGCCTGTAACCAACTGGAGGATCTGGATCAGCCCCGGACGCTGCATCCAACCGATGTTTTGGCCCAGTGCGGAACCGCCGCTCGCCGCCGTTGCGACCGCGACCAACCACGGCACGAACGCCGCGGCCGAAACGCCCAACATTATTAATATCGCACGTATCTTGATCCGCTGAAATATAACGATCGCCGCTACCTCGCTCAGGACAAAGAACCACCCGAAGTAATGAGCGTAGATCATCAGAACGTTGACGATGACCAGCGGCGCGAGGCCCTTTCCCTTGTGAAAATATCGGGCGAACAGCCACATCGAAAAAAGCGAGAGCAGCAGCAAAAGGCTGTACATTCGCACCTCTTGTGAATATTTAATGAGCGGGCCGTTGACGGCGATCAGGATGAAGGCGATGTATCGCGACCAGTCGTTGAGTTTGAGTTCGCGGCACAGATAGAGGAACGGTATGACCGCGGCGATCGCAAACAGAACCGGCAGCAGTCTCAGCCAGAACACACTCTCACCGCCAATGAGGATCCAGACCTTCAAAAACAGATAAAAGAGCGGCGGGTGGATGAGATCACGCGCGATAAACGAGAGGGTCGTGCCCCACGAATGCTCAGCAGCGTGAACGCTGAATATCTCGTCGAACCAGAGGCACGACGCCGTCATTTTCCAAAATCTGGCCGCCGAATAGACCGCCACCAATATGGACGCAACCGCCACCTGCATTAACCGGGATCGTTTCATTTATTACGTCCGCCCGATCAGCAGGGCTTGCCGAAAACACTGGTGTAAGACAGGTCGACGCGTTTGAACGTGTCGGTGTCGCGGCAAAATGACAGGCAACTGTCGAAAGGTTTGGAATAGATATGGATGCTGGCCGAGCGCTCGCCGTACTCGGGCAAATTGAGGACCTGGTGGATCGGCTCTTCGAGCTCTACGGCGGCAGCTAGAGTTCCTGACAGTTCGAACCGGTCGGTCTCGACGAGGCGGCAAAAACCGCGTGATTCGTCCATCTCGGCAACCGCGAAATTTTGCCCTGTCAGGCGGCCGAGCGGAACCGTCATCCAGCATTTCTGATCTGAGTGGTCGTGAATGCGTGAGGCGACGCCGGGTTCCCAGCAGATAACCATCACCTCGAACCGTTCGTCCTTGTAGACCAGGTTGCGCGTGTAACTTCGGGGCTCCAGACAAAATACGGCGCCATCGAGTCGATATCGACCGGGTTATCAATGAGATACTGATTAATATTGCCGCAGGTGAAATCGTCGTCGGACACCGACCTGAGCCCTTCGACCAATTTTTCAAGCTTGACCATAGTGTTGACGATGCCGTTTGCCGGAGTGTGAAAACAATGGGAATTGTATCAGATATTCCCGAAATCAGAATAGTCCGCGATAGTACGTTTGTTTGCGGTCGGTGGTCGCACATTTTCCGTCCGCGAGCGGGTCGCCGGTGTCTTTGCAGCACGGGTTGAGACGGGAGCAGGCGAGGCCATTCGTCATCATTTTCGCGAGCGTGTTCTGGCCGACATTGGACGGATGAAAACAATCGCAGCACGATATCTGATCGGCATTAAAACGGTAATACCACGCGCCGTCGCTAAATGAGACCGTCGTCCCCGCTGCTTTGACGCCGCCGCCGACCGTTTGGCCGCCGATCGTGACGACCGGCGAAGTGCCGAAAACCGGGATCGCGGCATATTCGGCGGTGACCGATTTGAGAATGTCGTGATATGACTTCATCGTCGTATACGAATCGATGATACGCGTCGATGAGCAGTCCTTGGTCAGCGACGTGCAGATGCTGACCGTTCCCCACAGGAACTGGCACGAACCGGCGAGCTGACAATTTGATTTGGTGCCAAAATTACAGAGTTGCGAAACGCGGATCGGCGCAGCGACGCCGACCTTGGTGTTGCCGATCGAGATGAGAACATCGAGGCCCTTGCGGAGTTCGCGTTCGAATGTGTCGGGCTTGGTCTTGCAGTAATTTGCCGGGTCGAGGTCAGTGCTCGAACACGACGCGTTCGACTTGGTCGCGGTGCCGGAGCAGTTATCATTGTGGCCGAGAAAGACGACGGCGAGACGACTGCCGGCCTGCGCGGAAAGGTAAGTATTTACGTTGCCCGCCTGCGTAACGAAATCGCGAACCAGCGTTGCTCCGGACGCGGCGTGATTGGGCAAAGGCGTGGTCAGATTGCCGCCGGCGGCACACTCCATCCGTTCAAATACGCTGAAGACGCCCTCGGGACCGCTGCCGCAAAACGTGCTGCCGTGGGTATCGCTGGTCAGCCAGTTATAGGTTTCCTGATCGCCATTGGAGCACGGAAAAGCATTGCCGGCGTTGAACCCTTTGGAAATACTGTCGCCGGTGATATCGACGGCCTGGATGCCGAGTTGAGCGTCGACCGGGATCGTCGAAACTGAAAACGCGAATAACGCGACGAGAACGGCAAGGTATCGTTTCATAGTGATCCAACGTCCGCGGGAGGCGTGACCCTTTGAGTTATAACTTAAGGTTTAACGATTCTGGTTCGCTTTCCTTAAAAAGTCAACGAATTCGGACACATTTCGCGTCAATCCGGGAAATGATGCAACGATCTTTCCGTCAGGTGACACGACGGCGTAATACGGCAATGCGACAGTTCCGAACATATCCTGCTCCATCTGCTCGTGGCGGGCGTAAACGTCGCCGTTTCCATCGGTGTAGAGGCGGGCGAGGACAAATTTGGCAAGCTCGGCCTCGACCTCTTTTTTCGTGAAAACATTTGCCTCCATCCAGCGGCAATTGGTGCAGGTGTAACCGGTGAAATCGACGAACACGAGCTTGTTTTCAGTCTTGGCTTGAGCGAGGGCGGCTTGATAGTCGTTTTCGATCCATTTCAGTCCGGCATCAGTGCGGCCCATAAAACGGGCGGACGAATTATTAAGATCGGGCGGGAGAAAGGATTCGAGTTCGCCCATTTTAGCTCCGAAAAGACCGGTCAACAGATAAAAACTGATCGCCAGGCTAACGACGGCCGCAAACACGCGGCCGGCGCCGAGGCGTTCGGGTTTGGTGTCGTGCGAAAGCTGAAACTTGCCAAGCAGATAGATCGTCAGAACCACGCCGATCGCGATCCAGATGGCGAGAACGACGTCGCGGGTAAAGATGCCCCATTTCCAGACAAGATCGACGTTTGAGATAAATTTCATCGCCGCGGCGACCTCGAGAAAGCCCATGGCGACCTTGACGGAATTCATCCAACCGCCGGCCCGCGGCAATTGTGAAATCAGATGCGGTGCCAGTGCAAGCACAAAGAACGGCAGGGCGAACACGGTCGAAAACACCAGCATGCCGAGCAGCGGCATTCGCCAATTTCCCTGAGACGCCGAGACGAGGATCGTGCCAACGAACGGCGATGTGCAGGTAAATGACGTCAACGTAAACGTCAGGCCCATCAGCAACGCACCGATAACGCCGCTGCCCTCACCCTCTTTGCTGCGTGTAAGTTTATCGAGTTTGGTCAGGATGCCGGCCGGGATGGTGATCTCGTAGGCGCCGAACAGGTTAAACGCAAAAAATAGAAAGATCGCCGTGATGAGCAGATTTATCCACGGGTTAGCAGCGAAAAGATTGATACCGGCGGCACCGACAAAAAACGCGAGCAACATTCCGACTATCGTAAATGTGGCGACGATGCCGAGCGAATAGACGGTCGCAAGCTTAACGGCCCGGCCGCGATGGCCGGCAGAGTGGCTCGTGAAATATGAGACCGTGATCGGGATCATCGGAAATACGCACGGCGTCAGCAGCGACAGCGCACCGAGCGATGCCGCCAGCCAGATAAACGGCCAGAGATCGGTCGGGGTTTGCGGTACGGTCGGGCTGACATTTGAGACCGATGGTGAGGCCGCCGTTTGCGGGGTCGCGGACGAAAGCCCACGTTTTACATCCTCGGTCCCGGTGGTCGAGACGCGAACGGTCTTGGGCGGAAGACACGATCTGTCATCACAAAGCTGAAATCGGACATCGAGTGACAGGGCATCGATCGTCGTCGCCGCGGTAGTTTTCAGCGGTATCACGAACGTCACAGAATCGGCGTAAAATCGGGTTTCGAGAGCTTTGCCGTCGGTGCCGGTGAAGAGCGGATCGCTCTTCACGATGGGTTTTGGCGAAGCGATCTTGCCGTCGACGGCGAACGGTTTGCCGTCGGTGATCTTGATCGTGGTGGCGATCGGGCCGCCCTCCGGTTGTTCGAGGGCATATAGGTGCCAGCCCGATTCCAGATCGGCTTTCAGCGAGACGCTAAGCTTATCGCCGGCAATCGGGCCGTCGGCGGCGAGCGTCCATTTTGCCGGATTTTGGGCTGACGCCCAACACGCCAGCATCAAAACAGCGGCCGCTATTGATAGATATCGTCTGAGCATCTGCATAGATCAGTTAAAAAACACTATAACATTTTCGATTTTCGGCTCCCATAAACAAGTATCGATTATTTTGCACAAACCCCATCACGCGCTTATAATAATCGTTTTACTTCAGGTATTAAATATCGCCGAACGGGCGTCTCGGAGGAAATAGATTTGCCAAAAGCAGTAACGCGTCAGAAAACGGCCACGTCGGCGAAAGCATCGACAAACGGCAAGGCCAAGACGTTGGACACGATAGTCAAAGAACATCAGGATCGTGATTTCATCGAGGTGGAATTGGCTCATGCGGAATTTCTCGCCCGCCGTGCCAAGCAGCTCAAATCCATCAAAAAGACGGACAAGACCCTGCTTAGGGATATGCTCTATCAGATGGTCTTGGGCCGACGTTTCGAGGAGAAATGCGCGGAGGTCTATCGCATGGGTAAGATCGGCGGATTTTGCCACCTCTACATCGGCCAGGAGGCGATCGGCGTCGGAACGATGATGACACTTGAGCCAACGGATATGGTCGTAACGTCGTATCGAGACCACGTTCAGGCGATCATTAAAGGGATGACGCCCGAATCGGTCATGGCCGAACTATATGGTAAAGAGGGCGGATGCGTCGGGGGCAAGGGCGGTTCGATGCATATGTTCTCCAAGGAACTCGAATTTTACGGCGGCCACGGCATCGTCGGCGGCCAGATCGGCGTCGGCACCGGAATGGCGTACGCGGCGAAATATAAGGAGTCGGGCCAGGTCGTACTTTGCTTTTTTGGCGAGGCCGCGGTCAACCAGGGCATCTTTCATGAGTCGCTGAATATGGCTCAGTTGTGGAAACTTCCGTGCGTCTACGTCTGCGAAAACAACCAGTACGGCATGGGAACGTCGCAGGAAAGGGCGATGAGTTCGCGAAGCATCGCACTTAAAGCCGAGGCCTTTGAGATGGCACACGAATTTGTCGACGGCATGGACGTGATGGCCGTCCGCGAGGCGACCCAACGGGCGATCGAACGTGCCCGGAACGAGAGTCTGCCGACGTTGCTCGAGGTGATGGCTTACCGATTTATGGGCCACTCGATGTCGGACCCGGGAAATTACCGAACGAGAAACGAGGTCCTGAAATACCAGGAACGCGACCCGATCGTCCTCTTTAAGGACAGCCTGCATGAGGCAGGCGTGTGCAGCGACGTGGAATTTGACAACATCGAGCACGAAGCCGCCGTTGCGGTCGAGGCGGCGGTCGCATTTGCCGAGGAGAGCCCGTACCCGAGCGAGAGCGAACTGCTGACGCACGTGTACGCATAGAGCAGATCTATAATTATGACAGTTTTAACGATTCGCGATGCACTGAATCAGGCGTTGCGTGAAGAAATATTGAGAGACGATAGCGTCTTCGTGATGGGCGAAGAGGTTGCCGAGTACGACGGTGCGTATAAGGTCACACGCGGACTGTGGAAGGAGTTTGGCGACAAACGCGTCGTCGACACGCCGATCACGGAGTTGGGATTCGCGGCGGTCGGCGTCGGAGCGGCGATGGCGGGCTTGAGGCCCGTGATCGAGTTCATGACGTGGAATTTCTCCGTCCTGGCGGCCGATCAGATCATCAATCACGCGGCGAAAATGCTCTACATGTCCGGCGGGCAGTTTAAGATGCCGATAGTGTTTCGCGGCCCAAACGGTTCCGCGTATCAGGTCTCGTCACAGCACTCGCAGGCATTAGAGGCGTTTTACGCTAATTTTCCGGGATTAAAGGTTGTGATGCCCTCGACCGCGGCGGACGCCAAGGGGTTGCTCAAATCGGCGATCCGCGACAACAATCCCGTGCTCTTTCTCGAACAGGAAAGAATGTACGGCCTCAAGGGCGAAGTGCCTGAGGATGATGATTTCACGATCCCGCTCGGTCTCGCCGACGTCAAACGCGAGGGAACAGACTGCACAATTGTCGCCCGTTCGATGACGGTGCCGCTCGCACTGCAGGCCGCCGAGCAGATGCAGAAAGAATTTGGCGTGTCGGTCGAGGTTGTCGACCCGCGAACAATCAAACCGCTCGATATCGACACCATCGTCAACTCGGTCAAGAAAACGAACCGATTGGTCATCGCCGAAGAGTCGCACGCGTTTGCCTCGGTCGGTGCCGAGATCTCGCACCAGATAATGGAGAACGCGTTTGACTATCTCGACGCTCCGGTAAAACGCATCTCGTGTGCCGAAACGCCGATGCCGTACGCTAAAAACCTCGAAGCGATGGCATTGCCGGACGTAGCCAAGATCGTGGCGGCCGTAAAGGGTGTGTGTTATTTGTAATGAAGATAAGTTGAGATTTTGCAAAGCGAGAAAAAGTTCTCGCCGACCATCGGGTCGATTTTGATAAGATAAAGGCTATCTTCGAAGATTCGTTCGCCATCGAAGATATCGATGAGGTTCATTCATCGGCCGAGGAGATCCGCTTTACC
>JAYVUD010000126.1:0-10072 GCA_043788335.1 Chloracidobacterium sp.
TCGAGGCAATGGCCGAGGAACAGGTCACGGTCGAGGGCGTCACGCGGCGCCTGCCGCTGCCGTTTATCGTCATCGCGACGCAAAACCCGTCCGAGCACCACGGCACATATCCGCTGCCCGAGTCTCAGCTTGACCGCTTTATGCTGCGGTTGCACATGGGTTACCCGACACTCGACGACGAGCGAAAGATACTCCGCGACCGCGAACGCTCTAATCCGCTCGACCTGATCGGAAAGATAATGACGCACACCGACGTCATCGAATTGCAAGAGCGCGTTTCCGAAGTGAGGTTTGACGAAGTTTTGGTCGATTACCTGCTCCAGATCGTCGACGCTACCAGGAAGGCCGACGCTCTCGAACTCGGAATCAGCCCGCGCGGTACGCTTGCCCTGTTTCGCTCTGCCCAGGCACTTGCGTTCATTGAGGGCCGCGATTACTGCATCGCCGACGACGTCAAACGCCTCGTCGTGCCGTGCTTTGCTCATCGGATCATCGTAAATTCCCGCGTCAACGCCCTCCGCCAACGCACCCGCGAAGCCGAACAGGTCCTGCAGGAAATATTGCTCAAGGTCAGTGTGCCGATATAGAGTTTTGCCCACGAAATACACGAAAGCCACGAAAAGCAGATCTGTCCTTTTTTTAGTGTTTTTCGTGTATTTCGTGGGCATAGTACTTAATGATGAATCTACGGGCTCTCAGCCAGCTATTCACTCTCAAGGATCTGCGGAACGCGGTGATGGGCCTGATCGTGGTCCTCGGGGGCGTTGGGCTGTCGGGGCTCACGCTTTACGCACATCAGACCAACAATCCGCAGCTTGCCGGGATCTCGGCGGGCATTTCGTTGATCTTTGTGCTGCTGATACTGATCTTTGTGGTGCCGCCGCTGGCACGCAACGCGAGTCGCGAGGCGTCGCAGATGAATCCGCCGTTCGAATTTACCTCGGGCGGAGCGATAATGCTGGTTCTGATGGCCGTCGTCGGATTTTCGGCGTGGAATACGGGCAATAATCTGCTGTTTTTGGTGCTCTCGTTTTTGGTCGCGACGATGGTCGTCGGGTTTTTCGCCGGGCGGACGAGTCTCAAGAAACTGGATGTCAAGATGCGTTTTCCGGAAACGATCTTTGCCGGCGAGAAAACGCCCATTTTGCTCAGCGTGACCAACCGCAAACGGCTTTTCCCAAGCTTTTCGGTCGTTGCCGAGGTCCGCGGCCGCGAGCGTGAACGCTCGGTCACGGCGGACGAGATCGAGGCAATGCTGCCGGCGTTTTTGGCAAAACGCCTGAGCCGTCCGCCGACGGTGCGGCGAACGCTCGACCACATCATTTACGTGGCGAGAAATAGCTCGATCGAGAGCCGGACCGAACACGTTTTTGCCGATCGCGGGCGGTTTTTGATCAAGGATTTTGAGCTGTCGACGCGGTTCCCGTTCGGTTTTTTCCGCCACCGGCGTCGTCTACCCGCACGCGAGACCGAGCTCATCGTATTTCCGGCACCGATGCCGTTCGATGACGACTCGGCCGAGACCCCGCTCGACACGGGCAAACTGGTTGCCAATAAACGCGGTATGGGCCAGGATCTGCTCGCCCTGCGCGACTATCAGCAAAATGATGACCTTCGCCGGATCGACTGGAAAGCGACCGCTCGGGCACAACAGATGACCGTTCGCGAATTTGCCGCTGAGGACGAGATGCGTGTGACCGTCTTTCTCGACCCGGTCGTGCCGAAAGACGTGGGCAAAACGATCTCGCTCCGCGAACGGATCTCCGCCGAACAGAGCGGCAAAGGCATGGTCGCTTCCAAACGCTTCGAGGCCGGCGTCAGGCTCGCTGCCGCCGTCCTGACCGACTACGCCGACCGCCAGGCCGAGATCCGCCTCGTCATCGGCGATGACGACACCGATTTCGGCACGACACGATCGCACCTTTACGAGGTGCTCAAACGCCTCGCCATCGTTGAACCAAAATTTGCCCCGCCGGCGACTTCGCCCGAACCCGAAACAGATATCGAGCGTATCTCATATGAAACGGACGACAGCCACCGCTATCTGGTCACCGCCAACGTCACCGTCGGCGAGTCGCCCGAGATGATTCAAAGATTGAAAATAATTGGGTTCTAGTTTTGAGTTCCAACTTCAGTTGGCATTTCTCCGCGTGGCCCGCTAAAGCTGGAACTCAGAACGATTGAAAATAATTGGGTTTTAGGGTTAGACTCTTGTCATAAATCGGCTTCCGGCGGTGTATCTGGTGCGTAAGAGCATTTTTCGTGCGACGAATGAGCGAGAGAACCGAAATATTTGTGGACATAATGTCCGAAACATCGACGGCGGCAGCGAAAGTAAAGATCGAGTTTGAGGAGGCCTTTACGCTTCATCACCGGACCGTCTTTCGCGCCGCCCGGTCGGTGGTGCGGGACGCCGCCCTTGCCGAGGACGTGACGCAGGAGACGTTTCTCAGGCTCTACAACAATCTTGACTCGATAACCGATGGCGAAATGCTCAGGCCGTGGCTCATCCGCGTGGCGATAAATGTCGCACGCAACACCCTCCGCGGCTCGATCAGGGCAACCACGCGCGACGAAAGTTACGTCAAACAGACAGGCACATTCGATGCGGCATCCGTCGAATCGGAATTCGAGGAGCAGGCCGGTGTGAGCGAGATCGTCCGAGCGTTGAACAGGGTCAAAGAACCGCTCCGCAGCTGCCTTTTGCTGAAACAGCAGGGCCTCTCGTACAAGGAGATCGCGGCGAGTCTGGAGTTGAACGAGACGAGCATCGGCACGTACATCGCCCGAGCGAGACAAGAATTTAGCCGGTTTTATCGAAAGATCGGCAGGGACACGTTATGAAGCAGGATTGTTTAGACATCGGCATCATCCAGGCGTTTATGGACGGCGAGCTTGACCACGCCCGGTCGGCGAACGTTTCGGGCCATATCGCCGTATGTGACGCGTGTGCCGTGATGCTCGCCGATGCCGAGGACGAATCGGCCGTCGTTTTCCCTGCTCTCGAACGCGAATTTAACACGCTCGTCCCGACCCAGCGGCTGTGGGCCAAGATCAACGATTCGATCGCCGTCGAACGCGAGAGCCGGCCGTTCTGGCAGAAGGCATGGGGACATTTCAGCATCGGTTTGATGACGCCTTCGCTGACGGTCGCCGCCAGTTTGCTGGTGGTGGTCGGGGTGACCGCCTTGGTATTGGTCGATCGCGGGCCGGCGACACCAAATAAAACAGATATCGCGGGAGTTAAACCGACGGCGACCGCACCTCCGGGGATGCCTTCGCGAGGTGTGACTTCGGACACCGTTTCTCCCGCCCCATCGGTGACGGCCAAGAACGCCCCGTCGATCACGATCGATCGTGCCGATTACCCGGCGGCCGTCCGACGCGTTAGTGCAGCAACCTCCGACATTCGTCCGGCGGCCGTAAAAGTAGCTTCCAGCGGCTATATGCCCGGCGAGGAAAGCTATGTCAAAACCATCGCCAGCCTGTCGCAATCCGTGAACGCTCAAAAGGACAGTGCCATGCGAGGCTCCGAGCGAATGTCGTTCGAACGCGACATGGCCGTCGTCGACGATTCGATCAGCAAGATGCGGGTCGAGGTGAAACGCAACCCCAAGAACGAGACGGCTAAGCAGGTACTGTATTCGTCGTACCAGAACAAGATCGATCTGCTAAATTCGGTCTCGCAAAAAGAGGAGCTTGTCGCGAGCCTTCGGTAACCGCCGGGAAACATAATGTTTTTATTGAGCAGAAAATTTAAGTTGGCATTGTCGGCGGCGGCTATCGCGATCGCGATCTCAGCGAGTGCGTTTGCCCAGTCGACCACCTCACCCGCAAAGCCGACTCCGCCGGCAGTGCCCGTATACGGCCCAAAGGTCGTTCCGCGTATTGCTCTCGCGGTCGTTTCCGGCGAAACGATCGAGCGGGCGATCATTACCGACCCGAGCGTCAACCTTTCGCTGTGTGTGATCCAGGGCAATGTAAAAGTCAACGGCTGGAGTCGAAATGAGGTTCGTGTACTGGTGACCGACGGCACCAAATTTGGTTTCAAGGTCCAGCAAAAAAGCCCCAAATCAGGTGAGCCGGTTTGGATCATGATCGCCGCAGACCAGGGCGGCGTCGGCAAATTTGGCCCCGCAACCGAGTGCCTTCGCGGCGACGAGATCGAGATCGACGCCCCGGTCAACTCGACGCTCAATCTGAAAGGCCAGGAGATCACGACCGTCGTCGACGGCATCCGCCGTGTCAGCATCCGCAGTGCGGGCGGTGATATTGCGGTGCGAAACATCTCCGACGGCGTCACGGCCGCTACCTATCGCGGCGACCTAACGGTCGAACAGTCGTCGGGTGCAATGACGCTCGAAAATACGGCGGGCAACATCGTTGTTTTCGACGCCGGCCCGAGCGAGATCGGCGACATCCTCAAGGCAAAAACGACCAGCGGTGCGATCTCGGTGCAAAAGAGCGGCCATCGGCAACTCGAGATCAACTCGATCTCGGGAACGATCGCCTATAATGGCGAGATACTGAGCGGCGGATCGTATAGCTTCGGCACGTCGAACGGTTCGATTAGGCTGACGCTGCCGCAAAATTCGGCGTGTTCGCTGACGGCATCGTACGGGTTCGGTGCGTTTGCGTCCGAGCTTCCGTTCAAATTGGCGACCGAAAATATCAGTCCCGGCCCGGTGATGAGCATCGTTGCCACGATCGGTGCGGGCGGCGATGCGACGCTCAGGCTCATCACCAGCAACGGCTCGATCTCGATCAAGAAACTCTAAAGATCAAAATTCGGCTAGCTCGCGGCCGGTCCGGTCGCGAAATTGCTCCGACATCGACGGTATGTCACCGCCCGATTCGTCACGCGTCACGCGTTCGACACGCCACATCGGGAAAAAATAGTCGCTCAACTGCATAAACGGTTCGCCGGCGGCGATCGACCGGCTCCAATCGTCGAAATACCCAAGCTCGACACCGCGGACAAAGACGCCGGCCGCACTGATCTCGCCGATCAGGCCGATAAGCTTTTCACGCGGGCTGTGCAATACAATAACGACGGCGTCTCCGGGTTGAAACTTCATATTCGACTCTCCACAAAATTAACGAATAACACGATTTACGCTCATTTGCCATTACGTACGGGGATTCTTTTTCTTTGCGCCGATTTCATTTAGAATCGAGGTTGTAACGCGAGTTAAACTTCCCTATGCACATCTCAAAGGTTGAGCTTGAGAATATCAAATCTCACGCCGCCGCTACTTTCGAATTTTCCCGCGGCACGACCGCCATCACCGGCGGGAACGGCGCCGGAAAGACCACGATCATCGAGGCGATCGCGTGGGTGATGTTTGACCTGCTCGAGTACAAGAAAGAGGAATTTCTCCGCCGCGGCGCCAAAAAAGGTTGGGCACGCATCACGTTTGAGAGCGGTCTCGACGAACGCGACTATGTCGTCTATCGCGACACCGCCGCCGGTTATCACGTCACCGATCCGCGTTTGCAGACCCGCATCGCCGATAAAAAGGAAGAGGTCTTTCGTTTTCTCTGGCAGCATCTCGGACTCGAACCCGGAACCGATCTGCGGTCGCTGTTTCGCCAGGCGATCGGCGTGCCGCAGGGGACATTTACCGCGATATTTCTCGAGGGTGCGACCGAACGCAAGGTCGCCTTTGACCGCCTGCTCAAGGTCGAGGAATATCGCCAGGCGGCCGAAAAGCTACGCGAGACGTCGCGGTTCCTCGACGCTCAGGTCGCCAGCGTCCGCGAGACCATCGCCCATGCCGAGGGCGAACTGTCGCGAGCGGAAACGGTCGAACAGGAACATAAAGACGAATCGGAAAATGCGGCGAGGCTCACCGCGGAATTCGACACCGTCGGCAAGGCCCTGACCATAAAACAGGCGATGGTCGCGGAGATGGACGCCAGCGAACATCGTTTCACCCTCGCCCAAACGGCGGCCGAACGCGTCCGGTCCGAACAGGAACGTGCCGAGATCGTCCTGCGCCAGTGTGACCAGGCCGTCATCAATGCCGCAAACGCCGCCGCCAAGGTCAACGCCGCCAGGCCGCAGGCCGAGCGTCATCTCGAAATACTCGGCCACCTGACCGAACTCGAACGCGAACGTCACGCTCGTGATGGGTTTCGCACCGAACTCGCCCGGACCGACGCCGCCATCGTCAACGTCAAAGCCGACCAAAAACGCCTGCTCGAAAATATCGATGCCGTCCGGCGCGCTCACGCCGAGATCGCCGCCCTGACGCCCAAGATCGACGAACAGGCAACGCTCGACGCGGTCATCGGCGGCCTCCGCGACCGCGTCGCTGCCGCACGCGCCGTCGCGACGCAGATCGACAGCCTCGACGACAAACTCGCGCGGATGCGCGAGAGCTATAAGGCGAATCAAACTCAATTGGCCGACGCTGAGACCAAGGCGAGCGGCAGCGGCGACGTCGCCACGCTCGACGCCCGCGACGCCGATCTGCTCGCAAAGGTCGCGAATCTGCGTGCCTCGCTCGAACGCGATGAGAAATTTCAGAGCGAGATCCGCAACGGCCTGTGCCCGATATTGTCGCAAAAGTGCCTCAACCTCGGGCCCGGCGAGACGCTCGAAACGTTTGTCTCGAGCCAGTTTACCGGACTTCGCGAACAGATCGCCGCGTTCGACGCGGAACGCGTCACCGTCGCCGCAGCTCTCGCCGGAGCCCGTCAGGCTCAGCAATACGCAACCGCTCTCGACGGCTACCGGCGTCGCGAGACCGAGATTAAGGAGGAGGGCCAACGGCTCAACGCCGAGCGAGCGGCACTCGCCGCGCAGATCGACGGCATTACTGACGCCGAACGGCACCTCGCCGAAAATGAAGCAAAGCTCAAAACGCTCGACGACCCGCGTTCGCGGGTGCGGTTTCTGGAAAACGAGACGAAACGCGAGGCGGAACTTCGCCAAAGCGTGACCGAGGTCGAGACCAGTCTGGTACGGCTCGAAAACAACCGAAATGTCACCGTCGAAAAGCTTGCCGTTTACAGCGGCCTCGATGAACGTTGGGCCTCACTCTCCGCCGAACGCGACGCAACGGTCGACGCTCATCGCTCGTTTATCGCCAACGAGGCCGAATCCAAAACGCTCGCCGAACGCCGTTCGCAGCTCGATGCTGCCCAAAATGACACTGCCGCCATCGCCAAGCGGGTCGAGATCGCCGAAAAGGAGCTTGCCGAGGCCGCCGCCCATTACGATCGCGAAAGGCACGTCGCCGAGCGTTCGCGGCTGGTCGAAACGGAACGCGAACACGCGAGAACCAAGGCAACACTTGATGCATCCAATAGACGTGCCGGCCAGCTTGGGGCCGAACTGAAAAGGTTTGCAGAAATACGAAAGTCGCTCGCCGGCGAGTTCAAAGAAAAAGAACGGATCGAAAAAGTGGCCGAGGCAACTGCGTTCATTCGCGACACACTCAAAGACGCGGCACCGCGGGTCGCACGCAATTATGTCTACCACGTCTCACTCGAAGCCAACCTGATGTTTCGCGAAATTTCGGGAAATGCAGAACGCACGCTGAAATGGGGCGAGGATTACGCCATAATGCTTGAGGAGGATGGTTACGAGCGGCCTTTCCAAAGCCTGTCAGGCGGCGAGCAGATGGCGGCAGCATTGTCGGTCAGGCTTGCATTGCTCAAGCAGTTGACCGACATTCGCATCGCGTTTTTCGACGAGCCGACGACCAATATGGACGCCGAACGCCGCGAGAACCTCGCGATGGAGATCAGCCGGATCACCAATTTTGATCAGCTTTTCGTGATATCGCACGATGAGACGTTCGATAGCTATGTCGACAATGTGGTGTCGGTCGGTGCTATTTGAGTATGAGAATTAGAATCATAAATGCGAATCTTCTATTTATTATTGGCTTCGTTGTGGGACTTTCTTTAGTCGTAGTTTTGAATCTTACGTCGTTGTCATGGTCGCCCGAGTACGTTCACCAATTAGGATTTCCGTTTACCCTATATGAATGGTACATGGGTGATTCTGTTGGAAAAGTTGGAAGCCTCACTATTTATGACACTGTGATAGTAAGTCGGTTGGTTTGGTCGGGGATTCTGATTGACTCGATTATAGCGATATTGACCGCGATCGGAAGCGGAACGTTATTCAGAAATGTTTACCTTAAATTCCGCATGAATCGGCTTCGGTGAAAAAAGATCTATGAAAAAAGTCACCATAGTCTGCGACGGTTCGAGCCTCGGCAACGGTCGTGGAATTACGCGTGCCGCGGCGGTCGCGGTGCTTGGGTTCAATGGCTATTGGAAGGCCGTCGGTGAATATCTCGGCAATGCGACCAACCAGCAGGCCGAGATCGCGGCGGCGGCGATCGGGCTTGAGAGTTTGAAAGAAGAGTGTACGGTGACGTTGATGTCGGACTCGCGCTACGTCGTCGAGACAATGGGCGGCACGTGGAAGCGAAAGACCAACCACGATTGGTGGAAACGCCTCGACGCGGCCGCAAAACGGCATCATATAACCTGGAAATGGGTCAAGGGCCACAACGGCCACGACGTCCAGGAGGTAGCGGACGCAATGGCACGCAAGATGGCCGAACTCGGGTACGTCGACAACGCGCTTTTAGAAGACGCGGTCGTGGAACTGGGAACACTTGAGATTTAACCGCGGAGACGCGGAGACGCGGAGATTTTTTGAGTTTGTTTTGAATATCAGAGGCACATTTAAGTCCGCGAGAATCGGAGGCCGGCATATCCAACCGGCCTCCCTATCTCTGCGTCTCTGCGTCTCCGCGGTGATGATCCTCCTAACGGCCTCGTTCGCTGGAGCACAGCGGACCGGGCAGGGTTGGGTCTGGCAAAACCCTTTGCCGCAGGGCAATCCGCTATATTCCATCAGTTTCGCCAAAGATAAGCTCAATGGTTTTGCGGTCGGTTCGGACGCGACGGTGCTCAGGACGACCGACGGCGGATTTCACTGGCAGAAACAAGTTTCACCGGTCGATGTGACGATCTCCGGCATTTGGGTAAAGAATAGCGACGCTGCCATCGCTGTCGGCGCCCGCGGGACGATCATCGCGACCGACGACGGAGGACGTTCGTGGACGCCGGTCGCCGTCGATTCGCGCGATCATCTGTACAGCATCTCGTTCTCCAAAACGGACGCGGGGACGGGCTGGATCGTCGGCACCTATGGCCGCATCCTGAAAACTTCGGACGGCGGCCAGACGTGGAAAACGCAGACATCGCCCGCCGGCGACCATTTGCTCAAGGTGACGGCGTTCGACGCTAATATCGCCACCGCTGTCGGCGTTAACGGCACGCTCATCTCGACCCGCGACGGCGGCGCGACGTGGACGTCCGCTTTGCCGTGCGGCGACACGCTCGTGTCGGGCGTGACTTATTTTTCGGCTCAGACTCTGATCGCCGTCGGCTATGGCGGTTGCGTCGCCCGCAGCGTCGACGCGGGTGTAACGTGGGCGAACATTAATATCTACAGCCGTGCCGACCTCCTTTCCGTCACGGCCGCGAGTGCGGTAGAGGCGGCGATCACGGACGCCAACGGCCTCGTTTGGCTGACCGGCGACGGCGGCACGACGTGGCTGCCGTTTAACGTGAGGACGAGCCCGAAACTCGTCGCGACGTGGTTCGCCGACGCATTTACGGGTTGGGCAGTCGGCGACAACGGCCTTATTTTACGGACTGACGATGGCGGTTATAGCTGGCAGCGTTTGAGCGAAGGCGGCCGCGAGGACGTCAATGATCTGGCGTTTCTCGACGACAAACTCGGCGTCGCCGTCGGCTCGCACGGCCGCGTCTGGCTGACCAACGACGCCGGCCGCAATTGGCTCCCCGTGTTTTCGGACACCGCTGAAAATCTCAATTCCGTCTATTTTTACGACGGTCAAAAAGGTTGGGCGGTCGGCGACAAAGGCACGGTGCTGCGGACCATCAACGGCGGGGCGAGCTGGGGCAAAGGGATCTCGAACGTCACCGAAGACCTACTGGCCGTTAATTTCGTGACCGACAAACTCGGATTTGCCGTCGGGGCGAACGGTATGATCCTGCGTTCGGATACGGGCGG
>JAYVUD010000127.1:0-5673 GCA_043788335.1 Chloracidobacterium sp.
CGTCCGCGTCGCGAGCCGGATCAACGTCATAAATGCTCTCGATCTCGGCCGCGTAGGTCGAGATGTCCCATTTTTCGGGCGTGATCTCGCCGGAGAGGAAGCTGTGCGTCAGATCGCCGAGCAGGTCGCGGGCGACACCGTTTTCACCGAGCAGATACTCGCGATGCTCGGGTTCGAACATCAACTGGCGACGCAGGCCGTAGATGGTCTCACGTTGGCGGTTCATCACGTCGTCATATTTGAGCACGTGTTTGCGTGTCTCAAAGTTGCGTGCCTCGACGGCCTTCTGGGCACGTTCGATCTGGCGGGAAACGGTCTTGGACTCGATCGCGACGCCTTTTTCCATCCCGAGCCACTCCATCATCGAGCGGACCTTGTCCCCGGCGAAGATACGCATTAGGTCGTCCTCGAGCGAAAGCACGAACCTTGAGCTTCCGGGGTCGCCCTGACGCCCGGCACGTCCGCGAAGCTGATTGTCGATGCGGCGTGATTCGTGCCGCTCGGTGCCGAGGATATGCAGGCCGCCAACGGCGGTTACTTCCTTATGTTCCACGGCAACCACGGCCTTTGCTTTGCGGAGCTGTTCTTCAAACTGCTCTTCGGTCGCTTCGTCGGGATTGATCTCGAGGTGTTTGAGATAATCACGGGCGAGTGCGTCGGGGTTGCCGCCGAGCAGGATGTCGGTTCCGCGGCCGGCCATGTTGGTGGCGATGGTAACGGCACCCTTGCGGCCCGCCTGAGCGATGATCTCAGCCTCTTGTTCGTGATATTTGGCGTTGAGGACCTTATGCGGCACGCCCAGAGTTTTGAGCTTAGCGGCAACGAGTTCTGAGTTTTCCACCGAAACGGTACCGACCAGCACGGGTTGGCCGCGGCCGTGCAGTTCCTGGATCTCCTCGATCACCGCGTCCCATTTTTCGGGCAGCGTGCGATAGATCATATCGGACGAATCGACACGGACCATCGGCTGATTGGTCGGGATCATCACGACGTCGAGGGTGTACACCGAGCCAAATTCCTCGGCCTCGGTTTCGGCTGTTCCGGTCATACCGCCGAGCTTTTCGTACATTCGAAAGTAATTTTGGAGCGTGATGGTCGCGAGGGTCTGGTTCTCGCGTTCGATCTTGACGCCCTCTTTGGCTTCGACGGCCTGGTGGAGCCCGTCGGACCAGCGGCGGCCCTGCATCAGACGTCCGGTAAAATCGTCAACGATGATTACCTCGCCTTCCTGCACGACGTAATGGTGGTCTGCCTTGTAGAGCGTGTGTGCCTTGAGAGCCTGTTCGACGCAGTGGAGCAGGTCCATATTGCCCGGATCGTAGAGGTTCGAGACGCCGAGCAGCTTTTCGGCCTTGGTGACGCCGGCCTCGGTCAGTACGGACGAATGGTTCTTTTCGTCGAGCAGATAATCGCCGGTCGTGACCTTGGTCTCCTCGTCCTTATGGCCAAGCACGAGTTGCGGGATGATCTGGTTCGCCGTGTAGTATTTGTCGGTCGCCTCGTCCGACGCACCGGAAATGATGAGCGGCGTACGGGCTTCGTCGATGAGGATCGAGTCGACCTCGTCGATGATCGCGAAATAGTGGTCGGGCTGAACGAGCGACTCGACGTCAAACTTCATATTATCTCGCAGATAATCGAAGCCAAATTCGTTATTGGTGCCGTACGTTATCGAGCAGGCATAGGCGTCCTTTCGCTGGACGTCGTCCATATCATTTTGGATACAGCCGACGGTCAGGCCGAGGAATGTGTGAATTTTGCCCATCCACTCGGCGTCGCGCGAAGCGAGATAATCGTTGACCGTGACGACGTGAACGCCGCGGCCGGTCAGGCCGTTGAGGTAGCTGGGCAGGGTAGCGACGAGCGTTTTGCCCTCACCGGTTCGCATCTCGGCGATGCGACCCTGGTGGAGAGCGATGCCGCCGATCATCTGCACGTCGAAATGTCTCATACCGGTCACGCGCCGCGAACCCTCGCGGACGGTAGCAAATGCCTCGGGCAATATCTTGTGCAGGATGTCCTGTTCGGCCTTGCGGCGAGCTTCTTTGTCGTCGATGCCGTCGAGTGCCGCAGCGATCATCTCTTTGAACTTAGGCGTCTGAGCCTGTAGTTCCTCGTCCGAGAGCTTTTCGATCTTGGGTTCCCAATCGTTGATCTGAGCGACGATCGGCTTAACATTTTTCAAAAAAATGTCGCTGCTCGACCCGAATATTTTCTTAACTAACTTATCTGCAAAACTGTTAACTGCCATATTATCCTCTTATCTGTTCTTGCTCGCCGTGTCTGTAGCCCGCACGTTAGTAAGGGCTCAACGTAAAGCAGATTCAACTCACTCAAAGCTCGGGAGCTCACCACCCTGCCCGCTGACAACATACTCGACTGCCTGAGAGACATGCTCCTGCGTCCAAAGGTATCGAGTGCTGCCGTGCCGGCTCCAAGGCCGAAAATCGTCACCGATCAGCCCTTCAGCCCTCAACGCCTTAGTTGCATAAGCCTTAAAACTATCCATTATCCGCTCAGGCTTCCCTGAGTTGCTTACGACTATATGAGCGTGATTTGTACGCACGTTTATTCCATACAGGCCATACCCGCGAACTTTACAAACCTCCTCGATCGCTTTTTTGACGACAGTTCTTTCCCGGCTGCCAAGTATAAAGGGCTCCTGCTTCAACTGAGTTGCTTTCCGCCCAACCATTTCGGGGTTGGGGACTATTTTCTCGGTTCCGACGCGATTGTAGAATCTACGATCAACAGATCCGCGTTCGTCGCCGTGAAGCCAGGTACCATAACAACGAAATGTTATCAGATATCCTTGCGCTACCGAACGGTCTTGAAACTCAATGTAGTCTCGCACCATTTTCCTTGCGTTGAATATGCGCCCGGTTGAGCCCTTACTCACGTGCGGGCTACGGACACGTCTGCAAACCTTAAAGCTTGCCCGAATGCGTTAACTCACGCAACTCGTGACGGTAAGAACCTATTGAAAATGGCGGGGGAAGAAATGTTGTGCTACCCGCTCGCCGCTACTTTGCGTCGTTGGCAAGCAGGGCGTCGAGGCCGGCACGGGGAAGATCGGCCGGGGACAAAATGGAATCGAGGCGACGGAATGGTTCCGCGTTAAGGGAACGAACATCCGAGTTAAAAGTAGCCCGAAGTTCCCCGAAATCGAACGATCGCGCGGACGAAACCAGGATCGACGCGTCACCGGCAGCCGAATTGAATTGGCAAAGAAAGCGTTGAACCGATTTTGCGATCTTGTTGGCGGTTGCGGCCGTGCTTTCTGTGTCAGGAGCCTCTGAACTCTCAGGTTTGGTATCAAGATCGTCCTTGACCTCGATCTCATCCTTGACGTTAAACTCGCGGGTCATTGCCGCTTGAGCCAGCACCTGCGGCGTCGCGCCGACGAGCACGAGGCCGAGGTATACGCCTAGTGTCGCGAGGACGAGGATCGAATTGTGATTTTTAGGTCGTTTCACAGGATCTATTGTAGCTTATTTTTCGGCCGATTTGACCGCATCGGGGTTTGCAACGACGATTTGCCAAAATTCTGCCTTGGGCATCACTATAGAAAGCGAAACGCTTTTGCCGGCACTCGACGCGGTAATGTGCTTAAACATAAGTATGTCGTTTGCTGGTACAGGTCGGTCTTTACGCTGCTGCAAATCAGACACCTCCATCTTCAAAACTAGATCGAACCCAGATCTTAAGGTCTGAGCTCGTCTTTCAGTAACGGCGTCAACGGTGACAGAGCCGGAAAACGTCTTATCGTCTTGATGCAATCTGATCACTAATTCCGTTTGACCAAGGGAGTTCAGATACTGAAAATACCCTCCATCATTGAGCGCTTCTATCGCAGATTTACTGACACCCACCATTTTGGGGTCGCCATCGATCTGTGTAAACTTCGCCGACTTTGGGTCTAATTTACCATCTTTTGTAAGTGACGCCGTTAACTCAAGCGTAAACGGCGAGTTGAGATCCAGCGAGCCGTTCCTGACCTGCTCACGAATGTCGGCGACGAAATCCCGGGTCGGCCGGGAATTTATAACGGTCTTATCGGAAGGGACATCCTGACCCACGACCTGCGGCGTCGCGCCGACGAGCACTAGGCCGAGGTACACGCCTAGTGTCGCGAGGACGAGGATCGAATTGAGAGACGTTCGGTGCTTCAAATCTTATTTGCCTGCGTTGGTGTTGTTGTCACGGACGGCAGCACCGCTATTCGGTGTCTTGGCCGCGGCTTTTTGCTCGGCCAGTTTTCGCTGGATCATCGGTAGAGCAACATTCTTGGGCACAACGAACTTAATAACGACCTTTTTACCGTCGGTCTCGATCGTGGCTCCCTGGAGCAGGACCAGATCGTCCTTGTCATTGGCATCGGCCGTGGCCGCGGTCTTTTGCTTTAATGCAAAGTCGAGCATGATACCGAGAGCCGTTTTGATCGATTTCGCCCGGTTATCGCTTTCCATTTCGGACTGGACGACGGCCGAGATGTTCTGATCGTCCTGCTGGAGCATCATGTTAAAATCTTTGCCGGTCAGGTCCTTGAGATACTGCAGATACCCCGCGTCATTGATCGCCTCGACGGCAGATTTGACGACGTCCTTCATCTTTTCGTCCTGACTCGTGATCGGGCCCCACGTAAAGGTTTTCGGATCAAGTCGGCCTTCCTTGGTCAGTTTGCCCTTAGCACTGACGACGAATGGCGATTCGAGACTGATCTGCTTTTTGTCGAGCAGGTCGTTGACGTTATTGGCAAGGTCGACCATCGGGCGCTTGTTGATGTCGACGCCGGGTACCGGGCCTGAGGTCGTATTCTGCGTTTTCGGGTCGGTCGGGTTCTGGGTATTGGCGTTGACATTTGCCGATCCCGGAATTCCGGGAATGCCGTTGCCCGGACGCGGTTTGTTGGGTCCCGGTTTCGTATTTGCGGAGGCCGTCGGGTTGCCAAAACCGGTCGGCAATTCGTCGTCATTGACGTCCGGCTTACGCTTAGAATAGACCGGCGGTGTATTGAGCAGGTTTTTGCCGGGCATCGGCCGTGTCGTCGGTATGCCGGGATAGGTCGGTATGTACGACGGAAACGACGTATCCAATGTCGGATTTGAGATCTGGGTGATCTGCTCCGGATTGGCTAACTGAAAATAGCCTTCGGGATATTCCAGTTTGCTGTTCTCGGGCGGCAATTCGATATACGTGATATCCATATCGCCGAGATTGGTCCGCTCGTACGTCGCGTCGACGTAATCGCGCTTGGTGCCGAGCAGCAGGCTGCCGACGTAGACGGTGTCGAGCACCTGACAAACGCTGCCGACGAGCGGGCTGTCACAACCCTTCATCGTAAGCAAGGACGTCTGGGCGAAGACCAGCAGAGCGAGTACATTCGCCATTGCGGCCATCCCCAAGATCTTGTAGAGCCGCGGCGAGGGCAACCACGTCCGGATCTCGTAATTGTGGAAAAGATCGCCTTCCTGCGCGTCCGGTACCGGCTCGGCTAGAGGCTCTTGATCGTATATTGACTGCTCGAACATATAGGCAAAATTTAGGCGTCTAAGTTATAAAAACACAGATAAAGTACTTCCGATAATTTTAGACGCAAACGGCCGCAATTACGTTGCGACACAAATTATCATTTTAACATCAACTTATGGCAATTGGAAGAATTAGACTTCC
>JAYVUD010000128.1:0-11389 GCA_043788335.1 Chloracidobacterium sp.
TACCGCTTCGCGAAGCCCGAACTGAGGGCTCAGAAAATTCTTGCCGATAAAGGTGTACCGTCCCTGAACCGAAAGGTTCTCGAACAACTGGATGGTTCCGGAAAAGTCGATCGCCTTGCCGATAGAGCTTGTGCGGGTGCCGTCTGCTGAGGTTTGGGTAAACGCTCCGAGTCCGACATTGCCGTCGAAGCGAAATCGTCGCGAATTGTATTTGAAACCGCCCGAGGCTACATTTCCGCCGCGGCCGTGTCCGGTAAAGCCTAAAAATCCGCCGGAAAATATCAGCCGCTTAGGCCGGCCTGCAATGTCGTTTGTGGCAAAGGCGCCGAAGACCGTGGTGTCGAACTGCCGCTTGACTGCGACCAGGCCGGGCGGTTGATCGGTTGGTTCCTGACCCGGCAATATGGTCTGAGCCTGGGCGGCGTATACACCCGAGAAAGTGCGGCCGGCAAACGCTGTGAATTGAAAGCCGCGAATCGGCGTTTGAAATGACGCACCGCGTATGTTCGTCGAGAGTAGTGAGAGTTCATTACCCGTTCCGAGATCACCGGCGACAAAACGCTGGCCGTTGGCTCGATCGTACGTAAATGTGCCCGTCGCCAGGTTCCATGCCTTACCGTTGCTGCTGAGGCCCGACACGACGGTAAATCGGCCATCGCCGAGTCGGCCGATAGCATTGATCGCCAAATTATGCCCGGTCGACGCCGAGTAGCGATTAATGCCGTAGTCATAGTCGATCTGGTAGATCTCGCCGAATGAGTGTTTTGCACCGTTCCGGACCGTATCCGCGGCCGGCACGCCGCGGGATACGATAACGGAATTTGTGGAAGCATCAAATCGGATTGACACGTCCAACAGCTCAGAAAGGATCTCGAGAGGCAGGTAGAGCGACTCGGCATTTGGCGGAAAGATAAATTCGGCGGTGTTCGACACGGCGAGCCGAACCGAACCATTTTCGCGGACCTGGCCCAGTTTTGCGTCAAATTCGGCAGTGACCCCGCTCTGGCGGCGGACGGCGATCGTCCGATTTTGAACATATATGGCGGCGACATCACCGAGAGCCTGCGTTACAGCCATGACCGGCAGAAACAGCCGTCCGGCACGCCGCTGGCCGGTACTGTTCGGGCCCGAGAGTTTTACGCCTCCGACGACGATTGCCGGATCCGTTGCTTGTTTGTCGGCGTCGGCCATCGTTTCATCGGACCTAGATCCTGACGCCCGAACAGCCGTGACCGAAAGGGCACAGCTGAGGCTCAAGAGTAGGAGTACTCTGATGAAATTTGTCGGCCGCATTTAATGCAAACGGAAGGCGAGGTCGGGTTAGGGTTTTTTGGTGGTTGGACCGGAGGATGCGATCTGAGGGACTGACGCCTTAACAGCAAAGTCGGTCACGCCCTCGGTAGCGTTGCTGCCGTCCTGAAAATCGACACGGTATTTGACCGTATAATTGCCGGGCTTTAGCTTATTGGCGACGAGCGTCGGTTGGCTCATCTCCGATCCTCTGAGAACCGGCAGAGCATTGACCTCGGCGACGTCGGCGACGACCTTTCCCGATTCGTCCATGATCTGTAACGAAGCGTTCGGCCGGATCACACTGTTGCCGTCGTTCTTGAGAGTCGGCGTCACGACGACACCGTTTTCCGTGTACTCGGCGAACAGGTTTTCGAACGAGCCCTTTTTGATAAGACCGGCGACCTTAATGTAAAAGACCGACGCCATTCGATAGCGGACGATCATTTCGCGTTCCGAACGCGCGTATTTGATCGTGTCGGGACGCTGCTCGACGATCAGCGCGGCGAGATGGTCGCCGGGGGTGGCGTCCAGCGGCACAGCAACAGTGACGCGAATCGAATGAACGACTCCGGGCGTGACGGTGGCTTCGCCGGGGCTGAAAATGATCCACGAACTGGCAGAATCGGGCCGCGTATTAGCTTTGAAAAATTCGACACGGCCGTCTTTGGTGATGTTCCAGTCGTTCAGGCTGGCGGCGATGCGGGTCGGTTGAGCGTTGCCCGTGACCGAGCGATAGTCGAGATTGATGACGACCGTGGTCTCCGTTCCGGGCTTCATTTCGAGCTCAAAACGCGCCGGAGCGAGGGCGATGCCGTCACCGTTCGGCTGAGCTGTTTGAGCCACGACGGCATATACCGAGCTTGTGATGAAAAGTAATAGAATGGCGAGTTTTTTCATGGTAATGCGGTGGTTGGGGGGGGTTAGCAGGGAACATTCGGGCCGGCTGAGATAGTCAGGGTGATGGTGGCACTCGTCGAACCGGCGGCAAAGAATTGGGGCGTGAGAACGAATATGGCGTCGAAGATATAACCGTCATTGGTCTGCCGGGTATTGTTGCTATTTGAGAGACGCGGTCCGCTAAGTATTGTGGTCGCGGTCGTAATGTTATTTAGTGTCGACGGATAAGAGACACGGCCGCTCGAACTGATTGTTGCATTTATGGCCGGATCGTTGTTGAACGGTGAATAGTAAATGTGGCTGCTGTTGTTGCAGACGCGCGAATTTGAGCCCATCGCCCTGAGATTGGCGACGCCAAATCCGATGTCGGCCCACTGCACGGCCTGAGCATTAGCGTTCATCGAACCAGACACCGTCGCCTGAACCTGATACGGTTGGTTGCTTCTGACGGCGACCGGAATAGTCACCTTGACGATGCCGCTCGTGTTTGCGGGTGAGACCTCGCCGAAATTGATATTGACCGCGAGATCACTCAGTACACTTGATGTCCCGGTGACGGAACCGCCCAGGGCACCTGTGATCGTCGGTGCCCCGCCGCTGGAAATGTCGAGGGCTTGGGCAAATACATTGCCCAAGCCGGCGAGCGAAAGCACGCAAAATAGAATTGGAATACAAAGTGTACTCTTATTCATTTCGATTACGGTGCGGTTACGGTAAAGGTGACGGCGACGGTCGTCGTTCCGTTCTCGTAGAACTGCGGTTTTACAGCAAAGATCGCGGGAACCGTCAAGCCAAAGGCGTTGGACCGGGGCACGGCGTTCATAATGAACGACCCGTTCAACGCGGTCGTCGAGGCAGCAAACGCACTTAGATTTGACCGAACGGCCGTAAATTCAAAGCGGCCTGTCGTTGCGTTGACCGCTCCGTTGCCGGCCTGGGTCGGGTCACCGGACGTGGCGTTGGTATCCGTGCCGGCGGTATTGACGCCGACACCGACACGCGAAACCGTGCCCAGGCCGAAACCGACGTCTGCGGACGTGATCTTATTGGTCGTCGTACCCGTGCTGGTAACTGTCGAGTTCATCGATAGGACGTACGCCGCATTGCTGCGGATCTTGAGCGGGACGCTGGCCGTCACGAATGAATTCGTATTTGACGGGCCCAATTCGCCGAGGTTGATGACGACCGCCAACGGGTTATTGGCGGTACCGTCGGTGGTGATCCCACCGCTGGTGTTGCCGCTCAAGGTCGCGGCTCCGCCGGAATTGATCTCGACAAATTTCGAGACGGTGGCACTCATCGAAACCGTGCCGGTTGTAGTTTGAGCCGAGATCGCGATCGATGTCATCAGTGCCATCGCGGCGATCAATGCTATCTGTTTAGCGAGTTTAAGTGTTAGTTTCATTTGTAATCTCTGGTCTCCTAGTCAATGCAGTAATTTGGATTGCGGTCGCGCGAAATACACGTATACCTGAAATGACCGATGATCCCCTTGACCGTCGACGACGCGAGATACGCCGACAGTTTTACTGTAGGAACCGACTCAGACAAGCCTAGCTGCTGAAGCAGCCTGAGCATCAGTTATCAAGATGGTGTAATTGTATTGGGAAGGAGGAGGAACGCCGATACACTCAGCGTTAAAGTAAAATTACAACAGTCAAAACGATATGTCAACATTATTTTGCGTTGTTAAACGAACGAGGAGCTTCACGGCTCGGGTCGGCTCCAAAATATTCGAGAAAAGTCCGAAATCATGACTTTCGCGGCCGAAGGTTGGGGAGCGACATTTCGCATCTCTGATGGTATAATCAGCTTTCAATAAAACGAACCAATTGGGTGTTAGGAAGATACAATTATGAAATTACCGGGCGGGATGGACTTAGGATCGATGATGCGGCAGGCCCAGCAAATGCAGGAGCAAATGGGCAAGGAAATGAAGAATATGACCGTCGAGGCGGCCGCCGGCGGTGGTGCCGTGACCGTCAAGATGCGTGGTGATTTTGAGGTGATCACGGTCACGATCTCGCCCGATCTCGTCAAAGACGGCGACGTCGAGATGATCCAGGACCTGACCGTCGCCGCTCTCAACGAAGCCCGCCGCAAGGTCGAAGAATCGCTCAAGGGCAAACTCGGCGGAATGCTGCCGCCGGGGCTGATTTAAGTGCGGAGTGCTAAATGCGGATTGCGGATTTTTTGATCTCGCCCGGATCCGCACTTGGATTATGCTAGATTATTCAGAACCCGTCGCCAAGTTGATCGACGAATTCAAACGGCTGCCGGGTATCGGCGGCAAGTCGGCACAGCGGCTGGCGTTCTACATTTTGCGGCGGCCGCTGGCAGAGGTCGAGGCGTTTGCGGCGTCCTTGCGTGAGGTTAAGGAAAAGATAGTCTTCTGCTCGGTCTGCAACAATTTGACAGACGTAAACCCCTGTCTTTATTGCACCAATCCGAAACGCGACCGCTCGGTCATCTGCATCGTCGAGGAACCGTATAATCTCGTCGCAGTCGAAAAGACGCGTTCGTTCAAGGGGCTCTACCACATCCTGCACGGGTCGCTCTCGCCTCTGCGCGGCGTCGGGCCCGACGAACTGATGCTGGCGAACATCTTTCCACGGCTCAAACCGGAAAATAACGACGGCATTGAGATCAAGGAGATCATCGTCGCCACTAACCCGACGACCGAGGGCGAGGCGACCGCCAATTACATCGCCCGCCTGCTCAAACCGCTCGGCATCTATGTCTCGCGGATCGCGATGGGAATGCCGGTCGGAGCCGATCTCGAATTTGTGGACGAGGTGACCATGGACAAGGCTCTGACAAATCGCCACGCTATCTAGGCTCAAAATTATGGGTAAATTGTGGAAAAAAGGCCGCGGCAAGTTGGGCCCGTTCGAACCGTTGATTGGCAGTTGGAAAGCGGAGGCAGATTCGCCGATGGGCCCGGTCCGCTGCGAACGCACGCTGGAAAAGATACTCGGCGGCAACTATATCCTGTTGACCGCGGCCTGGTATTTCGGCAAGGCTGACGAATGCAAGGCTTATCGGGAACTTGCCGTCATCGGTGTCGTGGATGACCGGGAGGTCGGTTTTTGGTCGTTCACGTCTGACGGAAAACGATCCGAGGGCAAGATCGCCGACGTCAGCGACCTGCATCCGGAGGCGGTCGGATTCGAGGCGAAAATGCCGGCGGGACTCGCCCGTATGGCGTATTGGCCGGCGGAGGACGGCGGCGTCCTATTCGTCGTCGAATCCCGCACAAAAAAAGGGTGGAATCGTTTCCTCATCCACCACTACCACTCGATGTGACCGCTGTCGGTCCGAAGTTAGAATCTTACTTTTTGTTCCTCTGCGTCCGACGCGCTCTTTGACTGGCGCCACTCTTCTTCGGTGTCATAGAAATTCACATCAAAATTCAGAAGACTGCGGACCGGGATCCCGTCAAAATCATTAGGAGCACCGTCAAACTTGGCGATGACGCCGCACGCGATCACATCAGCACCGAGTTCGTGCACGAGGTCGATCGTTTCGCGCATCGCCCGCCCGGTTCGCAGGATGTCGTCGACGATGATCGCCGGGTAAATGGGTCCATTTCCCATAAACTGCCGAAATTGACGCTTGCCGTCTTCCATCTCGGCCCAGTAGATCTGGTCAGCACCCAGAGCCTCGCGAACGCCGAATGCGACCATTATGCCGCCCGGACTCGGGCTGATGACTGAGATCTTTGGCAGGACGCTGAAGACGGACTTTTCCATCCTGAATAACCGGCTCAAGCCGACAGACAAGACTCTGGCGTTATCGTAATATCGAAATGCGAGCGGCATCTGAAAATAGTGCGAGGCGTGTTTGCCCGTTGGGTATACAAAATGCCCCTTTTGATAAGCTCCCGTCGCCGCCAGGATACTCATTACAGATTCGGGGATTGGTACTAGGTTAACCATTAATATTGCTCCTGAGATAAAAATCGTGAATCAACGATTCTAGTAAGTACTGGGTCGTTAATCAAACATCCGGCAGCAAAACTTTACGGATCAGAAACTGTTGGTCGAGATTCATCTCGGGCGGAACGCCGTCAGGGGCGAACCATTCGAGTTCGATGATCTCGCGGCTCAGGACTTTGGCAGTGCCCGATGATCTGGCGGTAAAGAGTATCTCTACATGGCGTTTGAACGTCCGGGCACTCAGCAGTTCGATCTCGAAAATTTCCAGGCCGGTTTCTTCCATCACTTCGCGGCGAAACGCCTTGGCCGGTTGCTCGCCAAAATTGATAAAACCACCCGGCAGTCCCCAGCCTGAACGCGGCCGCAATAGATGATTAAGCAGCAGCACTCGTCCCTCGTCGTCAGTTATAATGCCGGCGACCGAAACGGTAAAGGTGGGTTGGGTCAGACGGGTAATCTGCGTCCGCACCCACGGGGGTAATAATTTCCAAAGCTTGCCAATGGATATAAGCATCGAAGTCAACTAGGAACGTTCGGAAAAAATGGAATAACAATAATGTTGAACGTTTATAAAATTAGGGCGTTCTTCGACCGAATTACACCCCATACCTCATCATATCAGCTTTTCAACGGGGGTAACCTAACGATGCTCAGCAGACTAACTTTCGGATCGGCATTTATTGCGACATTGCTTTCGCTCGTGGCCGCGTCTGCGTTCGGGCAAACGGACTCGGTGAGGCGTGATCTTACAGCCTTTTTCACCAACGTCGACGTGGTTTCGATCGCCGATTCAAAACTGCCGAACGGGCGGCATTTGCTTACGTTTGCACGCGGCGGCAAGCCTGTGGAAATATCGCTCGAACCGCACGACCTGCGGTCAAACGGCTATTGGGCGGTCGACACCGGGGCAAACGGCGAGACGACGGCGGATCGGGCGGCCGTGACTACGTTCAAAGGCGTGGTTTCCGGAGCGGCGGGATCAGAAGCACGGATCAATATCCGAGATTCGCGGGCCGAGGGTTATTTCACATTGGGCAGCGAGCGGTATTTCGTTGAGCCGGCGTCGTGCTATTCGCCTAAAGCGGCAGCCGATGAGTACGTCGTTTACCGGATAGAAGACGCGATCAACGGCCAGACGTTCGGCTGCTCGTCAAAACTGAACGAAAAGATCGAAAACGGGTTAGCGATCGCCGGTGCTTCGGCTCAGCAGGTAGTCCAGACCCGCAAACGTCTCGAGATCGCGACCGAGGCCGATGCGGAGTATGTCGCCACGCTCGGCAGTCCCGCACTTGCGAATGCTGAGATCCTCGGGATAATGAACGTCGTCGAGGGCCTCTACGCTGACCAACTCACGCTGGGCGTCAGTATCGTTTTCCAACACACGTGGTCGACGGGCGACCCGTTTGTCGGGATCAACCCGGAGGAGCTCACGCGGAGCTTTCAGGGCTATTGGAACACTAATTATCCGCCGGCGACCACCCCGCGTGACACGACCCACATGTTTACCGGCAAGAGCCAGGCCCTGTCGCAGGGATGGGCATTTATCGGCGTCATTTGCCGCTCGGCGGACAGCGCATACGGCGTCAGTGGTTACATCAGCTGGGCGCCGGGAAAATATCTCATTACCGCTCACGAGATCGGTCACAAACTCGGAGCAAACCACGTAGACGCGACCCAGAACTGTGCCAATTCGTTGATGAACGCCCAATTAACGGGTGGCACTCCGATCTCGTTTTGCTCGTATTCGCAAACGGAGATCGGAAACTATCTGGCATCTAACGGTTCGTGCGTGACGATGACGTCGGCCTGCCGATTCGATTTTGACGGCGACTCAAAGGCCGATATCTCAGTGTTTCGGCCGTCTAACGGTGCATGGTATTTGGCGCGGAGCAGAAGCGGCTTTATCGGATTTCAATTTGGCCAGCAGGGCGACAAGATCGTCGCCGCCGACTACGACGGTGACGGAATGACCGACGCGGCCGTTTATCGCTCGGGTGTCTGGTATCGGCTGATGAGCTCGACAAATACCTACGACGGTATCAGTTTCGGCAATTCGACCGACATTCCCGCACCGGCTGACTTCGACGGCGACGGCAAAGCCGATGTCGCGGTTTTCAGGCCGTCGACGGGCCTCTGGTATCAGACGCTGAGTGCGACCGGTGCGTTTTCGGCGTACCCGTTTGGGCAAGCGGGCGATGTGCCGATACCTGCCGATTACGACGGCGACGGCAAAGCTGACATCAATCTTTACCGTCCGTCGAACGGCGCCTGGTACCGCGTGTTTAGCTCAACAAATTCATTTTACGCCGTACAATTTGGCTCGACGGAGGACAAGCCCGTGACCGGAGATTTTGACGGCGACGGCAGGGCCGATACCGCGATCTGGAGGCCGTCGACAGGAACCTGGTACATTTTGCGGTCTGATAATTCATTTTCGGGCAGCGGATTTGGTTCCGCCGGCGACATACCTGTTCCGGCTGATTACGACGGCGACGGTAAGACGGACATTGCGATCTTCAGGCCGAGCACCGGCACATGGTATCGACTCGACAGCAGTACGGGCGGCTTCGTCGCCTACCAGTTCGGGCTTGGCACCGACCAACCGGCACCGGCTTTTTATATCCCGTAGGACGCTCGAGGGGCACGTAATATGCTCGGAAGGCAAAAAAGTGAGGGGATGGCCGTCGGCCGTCCCCTCACTCTTTTGTGTTGGAATTGCTATTTACTTGAGCGACACATCATCGACGCGGAACGTAGTGATAGCTGAACTATCGGTCGTCGTGCGGAACTGCAGCCTGACCGTTTGTCCCTTATACGCTGCGAGGCTAAACGATTTTTGTGAATATGTCGTCGTCGCTGCAACCTTGTTTAGGTTGCTGTACGTTGCGACCGTCGTTAGCAACGTTCCCGCCGTGTTTCGCACTTCGACAAATAGCTTGTCGTATTGTGTCGTCGTCGTGGTTTCAGCCGATGTCACATTCAGCCAGAAACTCAGGTTTGCGGGAGCCGTTGACGGTATGGTCACCTGCTCATAATACTGGCCGGCGGCACTGTTGATATTGCCAAAGTAAATATAACCGGTTCCGCCGTGTGGCGAACTGCCGTTAGCTACGTAAGATGCACCGGTACCGGAGACGACCCACGGAGACACACTCGTCTCAAATCCGCCGTTTGTTATCAGTTCTGTTCCGCTCGGCGTCGGTGTCGGCGTGCCGGTCGAGCAGGTTCCTACTCCGACCGCGCACCAACCGCTGTCAACCGACGCATACTGGGTGGATGTTGCACCAAACAATGCCGATGCGGCACTCAGTGTTGCCGTGCGTGCCCCCGCAAAATTGGTGCTTGCGGTCATATAGCTCGTTAACGCCTTGTACCAGATCTTTTCGGCGTTGGTCGCTCCCATACCGACGACTGTTGCTCCGCGGCTAGTTGTTCCGCCCTGGGCCATCAGATAAAACGCATAATTAGGAATTCCGGAATTCGTATGCACTCCGCCATTGTCGGATGTCGTGTTTACATATGTCGCCATATTATCGGGTTGACCGCCGAGTGTCGGATTATCCATATAGCGGAGAGCATCCCCAGCGGTTGTCGGTGTATATGCCTGTTCACCGATCTTCCAGGTGTCAGCATTCACGACTCCACCGCGAGCGTTTCGTTCGATCATCGCTCCGAATATATCTGAGATGGATTCATTCAGCGCACCGGATTGGTTTGAGTAAGTTAGGTTCGCCGTAAATTGCGTCACGCCGTGGGTCATTTCGTGGCCGGCAATGTCGAGCGTCACGAGCGGAGTAAATGTGGTGCCGTCGCCGTCGCCATAGGTCATGTAAGAGCCGTTCCAAAAAGCGTTATTGTAATTGGTGCTGTAATGCACACGCGAACTGACTAGGCTGGTTACGCCGTCGATCGAAGTGGTCGTGCCGGGGCCACCGCTGCCGTTAATGCCGTTGCGGCCGTGTACGTTGAGATAGTAATTGTAGGTTGCCACCGCGCCATATTGGGCATCAACACCGGCTTTCTGTGCCGTGCTGTTCCATATATTGTCGGTGTCGGAAAATCGGGTGGCGGTCGTCGTGCCGTTGCTGTAATTAAAGGTGCCTACCTTGCTTCCGACATTTTCGAGGTAATAGGTCGTGCCGTTCTGATAGGTGGTGAGCGAAATTGTGCCGCTATAGAGAGAAACGCCGCTACCTGTAACAGATGCCGTTTGCAGGTTGTCGTATTCAAATACTTTCTCGCCGGTCTGAGCATCCACAAAGATCACCGGCATAGCTGTCTTATCGGTTCCGTCCTCGCGACGCATCGAAACGCGGTATGCGAGATGGTCACGGTCTTCGCCGCGATATATCCAGAGGTCGGCTGTCGGGCGTTCGGTCAAATTTGCGGAGCCGCGATACATACCGCGTGCAAATCGGATAGCTTCTTTTGTGGTGAAGTTTGGCGTTGTGTTTACTGTGACCGTTTCAGCTAGATCGTCAGTAAGAGTAAATAATTCGCCGTCAGAGTTTAGATGGACAATGGCCTCGCCGCCCCAGACGGGAACGCCGCCGACCGTTTGTTGAAAACGAGTATGGGCCATTTTCAGATCATCGATCTCGACGCGACTCACCTTAAATTCATCTGCATTACCTATGGCCCGCTGTGTCGCTCGACCGCGTAGAATGTCGATACTTTTTTGTTTTGCTATTTCGAGCTCGTCCTGCGAACCCGTATTAAATATTGTCCTGTTAGCCTCGGCGCGTTTTGAAACGACGCCAAAAACCATCAAGGCACAGACGACAACTGCCAAAAATACTAATATTCTTTTCACTTTAAGTGATCTCCTCATCCGCTAAAATATGAGCAACCCGACGTATGATCCGTGAGGGTCATAGCAGGCAAAATTAACTGTGAAATTTGTAAAGCTTTTCCACTAAGTGGTATTGGGACAATATTCTATCATCACTATATTTTGTATCAAAGGAGAAACAGACAAGTTTCGACGATGTGTGATAAGTTTTTTTCGCAGGATGATATTGGGCTTGTGTTTACTTGGGGTGAGGTGGGCCGCGTGCATAAGATACGCAATGGCATCTACCAGCGAAACGGCGTGCTGATCTCGCTGCTGACGGATTTTGGACGCATCAATCCGTGCTATCCGGACTTTCACGGCGACACTGCCAGCACCATCCATTACACAGGTGCGGGGCGGCGCGGCGATCAAAAGCTCGACGCACAAAACCGCGCTTTGCTAGACGCCGTGGACAGCCGCATCGAAG
>JAYVUD010000129.1:0-2065 GCA_043788335.1 Chloracidobacterium sp.
GCTTGAGATCCACGTCCCGGCCGATTTTGAGGACCGCGACATTCTGGAAAAAGCGCTGACACTCAGGCGGGGCCGGCGCGTTCACATCTATGACCCGAAGCGCGGACTTAAACGAGAGATGATCCAGCTCGTCGAGAAAAATGCGAAGATCGCCTTCGAACAGCGTTTCCGTATTCTCAAACCGGATACCGAAAAGATCCTCGAGGACCTGCAATTTATCCTCGAACTTCCCGATCTTCCGGCAAGGATCGAATCATTCGATATTTCCAACATTTCGGGTGCGGAGAACGTTGCCGGAATCGTGGTGTTTGAAAACGGCAGGCAAAACCGCGCCGAATATCGAAGGCTCAAAATAAAAACGGTTGAAGGCGCAAACGATTTTGCTTCAATGCAGGAAGCGGTATTCCGGCGTTACCGCCGGCTCCTCGAAGAACAGAAGTCGCTTCCGAACCTTATCTTTGTCGATGGCGGCAAAGGCCAGATCTCGGCTGCGGCCAAGGCAATGCGCGAACTGGATCTGGAAATGATACCGATCGTCGGTCTCGTAAAACCGCCAAAGCATCATAATCAAATATCACATCTTCTCCGATTCGGACGTGAAAACGAGCCGGTTAAATTCGATGCCGGTTCGCCGACGTTCCGCTTCATCCAATCGATCCGCGATGAGACGCATAAAACGGCCGTCGAATATCACCGAAAACGCCGCGAGATCCGGGATTTCAGTTCGGAACTGACAGCGATCCCGGGGGTCGGCGAAAAACGAAGGATGAAGCTTCTGAAAAATCTAGGTTCGATCGAAAAGATCGCGAAGGCTTCGATCGAAGAGCTAAAACCTTACGTCGGCGAAAAAACCGCGCTGGATATTTTTGATCATTTTGAAAAACAGAGAAAACTCGCGGAGAAATAGTAAGGACGGATCACGCGCCGGCCGCCCGCCATATTAATATTATCTACGGTTTGTCAGGTGACGGAACGACCGTCAAATACGCTGATCCCTCAGATGGCGATTTTCATACGATGACGTTTAACCGTTTCCTAACAGGTCACGAGACGGGGTTTACGATGCGTCCGCTTTCCGATACGCAACTCGGCCAGTTTTCGCAGATAATGCACTATTGAAGAGGCGCGATTGCGGCTCACGATGTTCCGACCAAAAGGCGAGGCCAACTGTTTAGATAAACCGCGTTCCGGAACCTTTGTTGCATGACTTTACAAAAGTCAAAAAAGCTCATATAAGTAGAGTTCTTTGAAAAACTCCCCTCCTTCAGAAAGGAGGGGAGTTTTTTAAGAATCCAGGTATTGATTATTGTGGCCTGGAATTCAATATTTTCGAACATTATCCGATAAGTTCGAGGAACCAGCAGAATCACATTAATAGTTGAAAAACCATATGTTTATTGCATTTAGACGAATCGTAATGAGAGCCCTTTCTTTCCTTTCCGTTATGGTTCTAACGTCCGCCCTGCCGGCGTTTGCGCAATCCGCCGTCGTCGTATCAAATGATTTCGAAAAGGGCGTACAGAACTGGGAAAATCGCGGCCCGGCAATCGTCAGCAGTTCAAAGGATCAGGCAGCGAGCGGGACAAAAAGCCTCAAGATTACTGGCCGGACGGCTTTCTGGAACGGCGCCCAGCTCAACCTGACAAAGCTCTTGGCGGCGCGAACTATCTATAAATTTACGGTCGCGGTGAAACTCGGGAAAGGTGAAAAACCCGATGAAGTCAAAATGACAATGCAGCGCGGTGACAATCAATTCGACACCATCGGAATTGGCGCATCGACAGCCGACGAATGGACAACAATCACGGGGACGTTCAAGCCATCCGGAAGCGATCCATACATGCTGGTGTACATCGAAGCCGGACGTGCCAATACCGCCCTCTTTATCGACGATTTCAAGATTGAACCGCTCGGCGACGGCCTCCCGGCTCAGTCCGGCGTGATCTTAATGAACGATTTTGAAGACATGACAGCGCAAAACTGGGTCGTTAATGGCGACAATGTTCAGATCTTCAGCTCAAACGGGGGCGGCAGTCAAAGTTTAAAAGTTACCGGCCGAACAGCG
>JAYVUD010000130.1:0-9382 GCA_043788335.1 Chloracidobacterium sp.
ATTTGCCGGATCCGAGCGGGTTAGTGCAATGACAAGTTGGGTAGTGAGCGACGCGAGACTCACATATGAGCCAGCCTGTTCGGTCATTAATCGAGAAATCTTTTTGATCAAATCAGCTTCCATTTGGGAAAAACCTCGAAATCACTTATTAAAGCTGTAATGTTCTTACAGTGGATAGCTGATCAATTGAATCAAGAGCTTAAATTCGTTCTTCTTTCAATATTGCTGCTGCGACCTTTTCCCCTGAGGGTTTGTAGTTGCCGCCAGCTATCTGTTCACGATAATGCTTTACCTTCTCTTCACGTACATCCGGCAGCAATTTTATCTGGTCAACGAGTTTGCCGACCTCTGAGCCCCGACCGGACAGATCGACCGTGTCGCCGGATATGTTGACCCTTTTATTGTTCGGCACCGGCCCAACATTATCTTGTTTCCTAACCTCGGTTTGACGCTCGGAACGTATGGCACCAAAACCGTTCATCTTGCCAACGCCTATCTTTCCCATCATATTTGACCTCGAAATAAGTGATTCCCATACTACTTTTCGTCATTATTCGAGAAAACATTAGAGACAATTTTAATAGGGTTAACAGCCTTGCCGTTTTCCCGCACCTCAAAATGCAGGTGCGGACCGGTAGATTTGCCGGTTGAGCCGGAAAGTGCGATCGGTTGGCCGGACGTGATCGGTTGATCGGCCGCGACAAGGATCTTGCTTAAATGGCCATAGCGAGTCTCGCGGCCATCCGGATGCCGGATCACGACCAGATTGCCATAGTTGCCATCCGGGCCCGCAAATTTGACTACACCGTCCGCCGCCGCTCCCACGGTGGTGCCGGTCGGGACGGCGATATCGATACCTCCGTGAAACTTCACTTTTTTGTCGATTGGGTGAAATCGATTGCCGAAACCGGATGATATCCGGCCGGCAACCGGAATGTGGTACGCGACATTTATCGCCGGCCCCTCCGGCGGCGGCGTCGGCGAAAGTACCGCGGGTTGGGCGGTTGCCGCGGTCGGAACCATCGTGATCTCGGCGTTGGGGACGATCCGGGCTCGCGTGGTATTGACCACCTTGCCGTCGAGTATCAGATTAGCAAGCGAATCATCGATGCCCTCGGCCCGCAGTTGACCTTCGAACGTCGAGATGACCTCGGCGTCGTTAGGGTCGCCGGCCGTCAACGCACTCATCGAAATGGGCATGGCCGCCTGCCCTTTGGCGCTGGTGAGTTCGTTCTGAAATGCTTTATTTGCCGAGATACTCGGCTTTGTGTCTCTGATTGCGTAGATCGTTTCGGCGAGGCCTTTTATCTTGCCAGCGGCCGGACTCGTTCCGGCACCGCCAAACTGTTTTAGGATCACGTCCGACAGGCCGACTCCGCCTGACTGGGCCATCGTCGTCGCAAGCTGTTCAGAGAACATCTGCTTTGCCAGGCCGGTTCCGCCGTCGCCGCCGAACAGCGGTTCTTCGTCGTCATTGACCGTGCTGTTCATGGCCGATGTCAGATGCATCAATAAGACGGCTTCAAACTGGGTCGCCGCTTTCCGCAGGGCATCCGGTGAAGCGGTTTGCGGCTTCAACGGTATTGCTGTTGCTTGGTCAAGCGGATTGAGATTCATAACGCTATTTGGCCGTTCGGACGTTTACTGCATTTCCAACTCGGCGTTCATTGCTCCGGCGGATTTGATCGCCTGCAGTATGCTTATAATGTCACGTGCCGAGACGCCGACCGTTCGTAAACCGCGGACGACCTCATCGACCGTCGCTCCGTCCTTCAGGATCACCGATTCAGCCTTCTTTTCCTTTACGTCAACGGTCGTCACCGGAACGACGGCCGTTTCGCCGCCGACAGACAGCGGTGATGGCTGTGCAACGTCGTATTGTGTGCCGACCCGCACGGTAACGCCGCCCTGCGAGATTGCAACCTTGGAAATACGAACTTCGCTTCCGATTATTATCGTGCCGGTGCGTTCGTTGATGACGATCTTGGCGATGTTGTCCGGCGTGAGCCGCAGCGTTTCGAGTTCGGCAATAAATCCGACGTGGTTCTCAGAGTATTTTGCCGGCAGCGTCACGTCGATATTACGTCCGTCCAGAGCTTTGGCGGTACCGGAGCCGAACTTGGCGTTTATCACCTCATTCAAACGTGACGCAGTCGAAAAATCTTCGTTGCGGAGCACGAGCGTCAGTTGATTGTTGGCAGCCAGGACCGTCGGAACAACACGCTCGACGTTTGCTCCGTTCGGGACGCGGCCGACGGTTGGATGATTGATCTCGACCGAGTTACCTTGCGTTCCTGCGGAAATGCCGCCGATCGAGACCGAACCCTGCGCTACGGCATATACCTGGCCGTCAATGCCTTTCAGTGGCGTCAGCACTAATGTGCCGCCCTGCAGGCTTCGCGCGTCGCCGATCGACGAGACGGTGACGTCAAGCTTCGATCCCTGGCGAATGAACGGCGGGAGTGTTGCTGTGACCAAAACGGTTGCAATATTCTCCGGTTTGAGGCCGGTCGTTGTCGTCGAGATACCCATTCGCTGTAATAGGTTTTGCAGCGTTTGGCTGGTGTAGAGATTTTGCTGCACTTTGTCGCCCGTGCGATTGAGGCCGACAACGAGGCCGTATCCGATCAATTGATTCGATCTGACGCCCTCGATATCCGCCAAATCCTTGACGCGGACCGGAATATTCGTGTCTGTTTGTTGACAGAACATTACGCCCGCAAAAAACGCGTGAACCAGGACGAGCGACCACAAAACACGTCTAAGCGTCGTTCCGCGAAATTTGTAACTCGTTGTATTTTCAATTGATTTGGTCATTTGTTTGAACCGGTGTCGATTTCGGCAACTGTGGTCGTCGGGTCCGAATTTCCCATTAGAAAGGATTTATCTTGTCGAACAGCCTGTACAACCAACCAGGTGCATTATCTGCTGATGCAACTCCCTTGCCATTAAATTCGACGCGGAGATCGCCAATGTAAATAGTCTCGATCGAATTGTCCTTTGCAAGATCATTCGGACGAACGATGCCCGTCACTGCAAGCGCTTCGGTCTCCTTGTTTATCTTGACGAGCTTTAGGGCCTCGATCCGCAAATCGCCGTTCGGCAGCACCTGTACCACGCGGGCCGTGATCCGGGATTTGACGGAACTCGTTCGCCCGGTCGTCCCGGCACCTTCAAATTTGCGCTGGCCCAACCCGCCCAACACCGATCCTGCTACTGCTGCACCATTGATTGGCAATGCGTTGACCAGCGGTACGATGCCCGCCAAATTGCCGGAATCGCGATTCCGCTTTGCGGACGAGGTCACCGTGGCCGTATTGGTTTCGACCACGTCGACAAATACCAGATCACCGACCTGCTGCGCCTTAAAATCGCGAAGCAGGTTGCCGTTCATCGAATTGTCGGTAAAAAGCGACCCATTCGACGGCTTTTGCACAACTACCGCCGGTGCGACCGGTGGAACTGCTTGGACCTCGACCACGCTGAGCGTCGGTTGATCGGTTTTCTTTACCTTTTTCTCTTTCTTTTTGGGAGTGTGCGCTTTTGGAACGGTTGAGGTCTGTCCGTTAGCTGAAGCGACGACAAAGAGAGCGATCACAACGGCGATAATAGTTTTGACTTTCATATTCTTAGAAAATTACCGAAACCAGGCCGTCGTCGATCACCCGTGCCTGAAGTATTACGCCGGAGGCGGCGTTTTTGACGGCGATGCGGTCGCCGATCTTCCCCGATGAACGAGCTTCGCCGCGAACGATGATCTTGACGCCGCCCGAATGTGCCTCGATATTGACGCCATCGCCGGCCTGCACGACCGTTCCGGCAACGAGGTATCCAACCAGCAACTCCGTGCCCGCCGCCACATTTTTGGTCAGCATCGCACCTTTGAGTTTGGCCGGATCGCGGACGTAGTCAGAAGCCGTTCCGGCGAGCTTGCGTTTTTCAGCCCGAACGTCGGCACCCGTTATTCGTTCCTTTGCTGTCAGGTCGCGGGCAGCTACCAGCACATCGGCGAATGCCTCAAGTTCCACGGTTGCAGACCAGCGGCCGACGATTTTGCCCTCAACCCGTATTTCGACCAGTAGCGTAAAAACGCTCATCCGGCTTCGAATGGCGGAACCGTCGATACGGATCTCCAACTTTCCGATCGGCACACGGATATCTTTCGGAAGTTCCAATCTAACGACGCTGAATGTCACGCCCTGGGCCGTCAACTTAAACAGGAATTTTTGTTCGATCTCGGTCCGGATAACTGCGGCAGAAACCTCCTGTCCAATACGCCTTATGCGGACGCTTGGCGGTGAGTCGAGGATGAAATCACTCTGGGCTAGTCCGGTAGCCGTGATCGCCAGATTTATCTGATCGCGGTCGATCGCACGCATTGATCCGACCTGCGGAGCATAGCCCAGCGAGACACTTTTCAACCCGGTCGACCGGTTGGGTTCACCCGTTATCGACGCGATCTCACCGAGGCGAATATTGTCGTTTGCGACGATAGATTCAGCCGAAACGCGAATACGCGTCTTGCTCTGTGCCGTCGCCAATGCTGCACAATTCAGCACTATAGCCACAGCCAAGGCCGCCGGGGTCCACGAGAGCAATTTATAACTACGGTTGAGCCCGCTCATTGATTCACCTTCTTTATAGCATCCGCCGATTCTGATCTTGCTTAGGACACCGCCTGATTAATAGTTCCGAGCATACGATCGGCTGTGGAGATGACCTTTGAGTTGGTCTCGTACACACGCTGTGCCGAGATCATATTTACCAGTTCTTCGACCACATTCACGTTCGAGTTTTCGATGTAACCCTGCGTGATCTTTCCGACGCCATTGGCGTCTGCCGCCCCGACCGTCGCGGTTCCCGATGCTCCCGTTTCCTTAAATAGATTACCGCCGAGAGCCTCGAGGCCCGCCGGATTGGCAAATATCGCCAGTTGTATCTGCCCGACAGTTTGAGCAGCGGATTGGCCAACCATCGAGACCGACATCGTGCCGTCTTTCCCGATCGTGACACTCGTCGCCGAGGTCGGGATCGTGATCGCCGGTTCGAGGGAATCGCCGGTCGCGGTGACGACCTGGCCTTGATTATTCAGATGAAACTGACCGGCTCGCGTATACGCAAGATCGCCGTTTGTCTGGCGCACTTGGAAAAATCCGCTGCCTTCGATGACCATATCCAGCGGATTTTCGGTCTGTTTTGATTCACCCTGAATAAAGATGCGTTCGCTCGCGATCGAACGTGCGCCGAGGCCTATCTGCAGGCCCACCGGCAGCGGCGTCGATGCGTTTGAGGCACCGCCGGCGGTCCGCATGTTTTGATACAGCAGATCCTGAAACTCAAGCCGCGTTCGTTTGAATCCGACGGTTGATGCATTCGCCAGATTATTGGCGATGTTATCCACATTTTGCTGCTGAACCTGCATTCCGGTGGCAGCGGTAAGTAACGCTCTGTTTGGCATAATTTCCTCCGGCTATAGCTTTCCGATCTCGCTTGAGATCTTGCGTCCGATATCGTTCATTAGTAGTGAGATCGATTTCCCAAGTGATTCAAATTCTCGGTTGTTGTTGATCATCGCGACCATTTCGGAGATCGAATTGATATTCGAATTTTCCAGTGACCCTTGAATGACCTTTGACTCGGTATTTTGTTGCGGCGGTTCCGTTCCCGTAGCCATAAACATCGTGTCGCCTTCCTTTATCAACGCGGTCGTCGGGTTATTGAACCTCACCAGTTTTAACGTGTCAACGGCCTTTCCACGTACGGCCATTCCGCCGTCCTGGCCGATCGACAGTTCGCCGTCTGCAGGGATGGTTATTGGGCCGTTTTCGCCGACCACCAGATCACCGCTTTTGGTGGTGAGTTGGCCCCCGCTGTTTACGGTCAGATTACCGGCCCGTGTAAACCTAACGCCACGTGGCGTCTGGACCTGAAGGAAGGCGTCACCGTCAATGGCTACATCCAGCACCCTTCCGGTTTGTTGGAACGAGCCTTCGGTAAAATTGGTGCCGCTGGATGTCAAAACGCCGGCGACGAGATTCTGTTTGTCGCTTTGACCCTTATTTGCGGCCTCGTACGTGCTGTAAAGCAGCCGTTCAGCCTTAAATCCGGCCGTCGAAGCGTTGGCAATGTTATTTGCCTGCGCTTCGATGGTGTTTTGCCGGGACCGCATCCCGAGAAATATTGAATATAGGCCGTAGTTCATATTATCTCCCCGCCGCTGCCCGGCTAAGGTTCATTATTAGTTCGACTTCGCCGCGGAGCATACCTAATGCCATCGCGATCGCGTCGACATTTTGTCCCCGCGATGCCAGCTTGGTTACGCGATGGCGGCGTTCCGTGATTGTCAGCTTGGTCGCCTCGACCGGTCCCGCAACTTCCATTTGTTCCTCGATAGGAGCTTTCGGATGGCGAACACGGCTCTCAAGCCATGCGATGTGTCGGGATTGCTCGGTTACGCGGCTGGATGCCGTCTCGACGGTCTCCCTATTCTTTGCCAATGTATCCTGGAGCTCCAGGATCTGTGTTTCCGCAAATTCGAGCAGTTGCCGTTGTCGCCGCTGGGTAATGATGCAAAACAGCGAAAACCCGATACTGACTGCGAATCCCGCAAGAACGATGGTTGGGGTGATAGTTTCAATATTCATTTCTATGCCTCCTGGTCATTATTGTTGGTGTTACCCGTTGAGAGTAATGTTCTGGTCCGCTCCTCGGCGTTACCGATCTCGGTGACCCGCACTCCGTAATAGCCGTCTATCACGACGACCTCGCCGCGGGCGAAAGGGTAGTTGTTTACGAGTAGTTCAACGGGCTCGTCCACGGTCCGATTTAGCTCGATCATCGATCCGACACCGTATCGCACGATCTCGCGCAGTGGTGTCTCGGTCCGGCCAAAACGAACAATAATGTTCATTTCTACGTCGAGCAGCCGGTCAATATTTTTCGTTAATTCGTTTTCCGCCATGATCGTGTTCCTAATTTGCTGTACTCAGTGCCAGCCCGTAACCTTGCGGCTCGGCGAGCTGCACGACTAATTTTCGGTCGAGTGACGCGATACGGCCTTCGAATTTCGGGGCGTTCGCGATGCAGATGTTTATTGGCTTTTCGATACTGTGATTGGTTCGGATCAGGTCACCGACGTTCAGTGCCATCAGATCCGCAACAGCAGCCGGCAATCGGTCAAGTTCCGCTGTTACATCAAACAATGTTATCGATATCGTCTTCAGCAACGCGTTGGTCGCTTCGGGCGGTGTTGCATCTTGCTCCGGGTATTGGGAACGGTCCGATTTGGTGATCACCGTCTCGAACATTCCAACCGGAAGACAGATGCTCATCAGTCCGGTTGCATCGCCAATGCTTAACTGATAAACGACCGTTGCCACGATCTCATTCGGCGAGACGATCTGCAGCAGCTGCGGACGTGTTTCGCGGGCGATGATCTTGGTCTCAAATTCAGCCACTGTCTTCCACACCTCTCTGTAACTCTCGACAACGACGGCCAGAAACCCTTCTAGCACCTTAAGCTCGACGTCCGACGCTGCCCGGGGTTCGTTCAATTCGCGACCCTCGCCCCCGAGCATGCGATCGATCACGGGAAACGCGATCGACGAACTAAATTCGACGGCAAATATCCCGCGAAGCGTATCCGCAGATACCGTGAACATCGTCGTCGGATCCGAAAGCCCCCGAAGATAATCGCCATACGACTGTTGCTCAACCGAGATCAGATCTACCTCGCAGATCGCCCTTAAGAAAAGCGGCAGGCTGGATGATAGGCTATGGGCATAAAGGTCGTGAAGCAGATAAAGCGAGCGAACCTGCTCTTTCGAAAGGCGATCGGGCCGGCGAAAATTATACGGCACGACACGACGACGCCTCTCGCGTTCCTTGGCTGCCTCGTTCGCCGGAACTTCCGGCAGCAGTGCAGACATTTCATCACTTGTAACAAGTTCTTCTTTCTGCTCCATGGTCAATTCCTAAGTGCGGATCGGAGATGGCCGATCGCCTGCGTCCGCAACTGAGATACGCGAGACTCGGTTACGCCGAGAACCTCGCCGATCTCCTTCATCGTAAGTTCTTCAAGGTAATATAGGGCGATGACCTGACGTTCGCGCTCGGGCAATCTCTCGACAGCCCCGGCGAGTAAGGTTCGATATTCACGTTTCTCGGCCTCATCAAGTGGCGAGATCGACGAGTCGGAAATGAAATCGGCAATGCTCAACCCTGTTTGTTCATCCCGGTCGTCGAGGTTTGCCACCCTGAGTCCGCGTATGTCCTGCAGCGTCTCCCGCACATCAGCGATCGGCATTTTCAGATGGGCGGCGACCTCTACGTCGGTTACCGCGCGCCCGGCTTCCTTTTCAAGCTCCGCAAACGCATTTTGGACTCCTGAGGCTCGACCGCGGGTCGCACGCGATGCCCAGTCGAGCGAGCGAAGATTATCTAGAATGGCCCCGCGAACCCGCAGTTCGGCAAACGTGGTGAATGCGATCCCACGATTGGGATCAAAGCGTTCGACGGCGTCGATCAACCCGACGACGCCCGCCCCATAGAGGTCATCCCGTTCGACTGATGCCGGTAGCCGTGCCGCGATTCGATCGGCAATATACCTTACCTTTGGCAAGTGAGTCGTTATCAATAAATCGCGGGTCTCCTGCGAGCATTTTTCGGTCGCCGGCACCCTGGAACGATGATATGTCGATGCTTGAGAATACTGGAGCATTTCGGTAGTTTCGAACGTGAATAAGACAATTGGGGTTGTTAAATTTTCGCCAGGTTGTCCCAGAACGATTGAATCTCGCCCTCGTTGGAACTGTTTTGCTTTTGCTTTCGCAGTTGTTTTGCGATTAGGCGTATCGCCCGGCTTGCCGGGGCATCAGGAGCGTACCTAACGACCGGAACCTGTTCCCGCACGGCGTCCTTGACCTGAGGGTCGTGCGGTATCATTCCCAGAAAATCGACTTCGAAATCCAGAAAGCCGCGAACCGCCGAACTTATTGATTGAAAAACCTGTTCAGCGTCACCGATGCCTACGACATTGTTTATAACTATTGATATTGGCTTCTGAACCCCACTTCTCAGAATGACCTTGATCGTGGCATAGGCGTCGACTATCGACGTCGGCTCAGGTGTGACGACGACGATTATCTCCGCTGCTGACGAGAGGACACCGGAAACATTTTCAGCGATGCCGGCGGCGGTATCGATGAGCATAAACCCGCTGTTGCCCTCCATCGCACGCATCTTTTGGAAAAGTTGAGGGCGAGCCGACACTGAGAGATTGGCCAGTTCTTCGACTCCGCTGCCCCCCGGAATCAACTCGACGTTTTCGGATAGGTCGATCGTTATTTCCTTTAACTCCTTCAACCCGGCCACCACGTGACCG
>JAYVUD010000131.1:0-2994 GCA_043788335.1 Chloracidobacterium sp.
GCTTTTTTTGTAAATACACTATTAGTTGTTAGTATTTACCTATTAGATATCGAAATTTTAGCTATCAACAAGGAACCTAAAGATATGAGATTAAAGAACAATGTTTTTCTATCGTTTGCGATGCTTGTCGCAATCACAATGTCGTCGTTCACGTTCTCTTTTGCTGCGTATGACGAAGGGATGTATACCCCGGAGCAGATCGCGAAACTCCCGCTCCTGAAACGCGGCCTAAAGATCAAGCCGAGCGAAATCTACAATCCGAAGGGCGGCGGGCTGACCGACGCGATACTCCGTTTGAGCATCGGCTGCACCGCCGAGTTTATCTCGCCGGACGGGCTTATCCTCACCAATCATCACTGCGGATTTGACGCACTTGTCACGGCATCGACGCCCGACAAAGACCTGGTTGAGACCGGATTTAATGCGGGCAGCCGCGGGGGCGAGATCCGTGCGATGAACGGAAAAGATCCGTACACGGTAACGATGACGCAGCGGATCGAAGATGTGACCGCAAAGGTCAAGGCCGGCACCGAAGGGTTGACTGGTGAAGCGATGGCTGCCGCCGTAAAGAAAAACTCTGACGATCTGACCGCCGCCGAACAGGCAAATGCACCGAAAGGCTCGACCATTCGCATACAGGCGATCGACAGCGGCTATTTCTATTACCTCTATCAGACATCCGAGCTGAAAGACATCCGCGTCGTCTATGCTCCGCCACGCAACATCGGCGTTTTTGGCGGAGACCCGGACAATTTTGAATGGACCCGCCACACAGGTGATTTCTCTGTCCTGCGAGCCTATACAGCACCGGACGGCACTCCGGCTGAATATTCGCCGAACAATGTCCCTTACAAAGCCAAGAAATTCCTAACGATGAACATCGGCGGTCTCAAAGACAATGATTTTGTCTTTGTTCTTGGGTTCCCCGGCGGCACGACGCGATATCGCGAGAGTCAGTCGATCGAGTTTGCACGTGATGCCAACTTTCCTTTTCTCTATAAGTGGCTGCGTGCATTGGGCGACACGCTCAAGCTGATCGGCTCGACCGATGAGGCAAAGCGTATTGCACTGCAGGCGGATATAGCTAGTTTTGACAACTCGCGCAAGGCCTACGAAGGTGGTGCCAAGCGTTTGAAGCTAGCAGATGTAGTGCAAGCACGGCAGGCGGAGGAAGCAAAGCTCGCGACTTGGATTGCTGCTGATCCTAAACGCAGTGCCAAATACGGAACGGTGCTGCCGGAGCTAAAGGCTCTCTCGCTTGAGACTAACGCCTCGTCCAAACGCGACGCTACGATCCGTCGTTTTCCCGATCCGAACTCGATGCCGGTACTCGGGCAGGTCGTTGCGGCTGCAACTGCCGTCAAAATGGGACGTAAGTTGACGGGTGATCAAAAATCGGCGTTGAAAAAGAATATCGAGGATGCATTTGCTGATCGCGAACCGGTTTACGAATCCGAGATGCTCAAGTTCTTTTTCAAGCAGTTTGACGGACTTCCGGCTGATCAAAGATTTACGGCCGCTGACCAGAAATTTGAAAATAAAAAGGGCAAGGCTCGCCGCGATGCCGAAGCTGCGTTTGCCGACAAGATCGCAAACGGCGACCTGACCAAGCCCGACAAGATCATTGATCTGTATGACGATTCGTGGGCAAAGATCCAGAAAGATCATCCCTTTATCGCAGGACTCGTTGACGAACGTGCTGCTTTTTCGGCCCGCTCGACCAAATTTGGAGGCAGCATCGACCACCTTCGCACACTGTATATGCAGGCCCTGAACGAGATGCGCGGCACGGCGGTGGTCTATCCTGACGCCAATTTCACGATGCGTTTCACCTACGGCAACGTCAAAGGCTATCAGTCACGCGAAGCCGAATTACGCACGCCGTTTACCACGCTGAAAGGAATGCTCGAAAAGGATACGGGCGAGATACCGTTTGATGCTCCGCAGAAACTCAAAGACTTACAGGCATCGCACGATTTTGGCCGTTACGGTCAGGGCGACAGCGTCGGGCTCAATTTCCTATCGACGACCGACATCATCGGCGGCAACTCGGGTTCGCCGATCCTCAATGGCAGCGGCGAGCAGGTCGGCCTGTGTTTCGACGGTAACTTCGAAGGCCTCGGCAACGATTTCTACTTTGACCCGAACGTCAACCGCACGATCTCGGTCGATATCCGTTACGTCCTGTTTGTCATAGACAAATTTGGCGGTGCGGGTTATCTGCTCAACGAAATGAAGATCGTTGGCGGAAAGAAGTAGGAGAGAAAGGCGACGGGGAGACATATCGGGCGTCGCCGGATATTCGGGTGAGAATCCGCAGTTCACGGATTGAGCGTTACGAAGGCGGATTCGCTGGGTTGGCCGTAGTCGGCGTTGGATTTGCGGAGGTCGAACGCAGACCTGGGACGAATGTATCGTCCTCCGTTGATAACTGGGATAAGTCTGGGACATTATAATGCGCTTTCAATAGGCTCGCAACCCAACCCGAAACGCCCGCAACCCAACTCCAAATGCTGAAAACCCACCACCAATGCCAAAAACCCTGACGGAATTCGCTACAACCCCAGGGTTTTCACAAAAACCCTGACGGGAATCCCCGCAACCCTAAGGTTTTCATCAAACCATCAATCAGCTTGAATGCCCATTGGCAACCTGCAATTTGTTTTCATCTTCCTTTTTCGTCATACTTTTGATTACTGCGTTGATCGTTACGCCCTTACTTACGTGCGGGTTTCTGCATTTTTTATGACCAATACACCAACACCGAACGCGAGTTATAGTGTTACTCTTCGCGTTAGAATTCATAATATGCCGGGCAAGCTCGGCGAGATCACGACGGCTATCGGCACGGCGGGCGGCGATATTGAGGGGATCGATATCGTGAGCGTCGGCAAGGATTTTTTGATCCGCGACATCACGGTAAATGCCGCGAGCGAGCATCATGACGAAGAGATCGTCCGTGCGGTCGAGGATATTGACGGTGTCGAGATAGTA
>JAYVUD010000132.1:0-4171 GCA_043788335.1 Chloracidobacterium sp.
GCAGACCGGCGTTTGTTTCGGCAACCGTCTTGCCGTCGAGAGACTCGATCAGGATACCCGAGTATCCGGGAATCTCAACCTCACTCAGAGCCGGAAACATCGTCCGCAGAGCCGAACCCTTTGCGGCGGTCGAACTCCCCGTCTTTTGGACCAACGGCGTTGGACTTGGCGTCGGTTTCGCGTCGCTGTAAACCTTAATGTCCTGGAGCATCGGTGCCGGCGAGTTTTGGGGGAACGCCGAAACCTCGGCCATCGCGAATAGCGAAAGCAGTAAAACGAAGTTACCAATGCTCCTAATTGATCTCATAGTTCTAAAACTTAAATATGGAAACCGTACGGCGGGCTGAAGCGGACAATTGCCCCGTGGCGTTTCTAAGTATACTACATCAGAACCCGACAATTCCATAAATCTTTCCGATCCCGCCGACCATCCGTCCGGGAAACGACATTTTGTATGATGCGCTAACGGATATGACGGATGCCCAATTAACAGTATCTTATAGACACCATATGATCTACTTATATTGCTTTTGTGTACGGATCGGACGTGTTTCCTGCTTTACTGGACCGTCGAGAGACTGGAGATATTAGTGATTCGACGTTGGGGAATCGAATAGCGGTCAGCTTTGCCAAGAAATTCCTGCAGATCAGCGAAGTTCATTGGTTTGGCGAAATAGTAGCCCTGGCCCCCATCGCAACCAAGGTCTTTTAGCTTGTCGAGTTGGGCTTCGGTCTCTATGCCTTCGGCGATCACCTTGAGATTTAGATTGCGTGCCAATGTTACGATCGCCCTGACTACCCGGTCGTTTCCGCCTTGTGGATCGATCATCGAGACGAAAGAACGATCGATCTTGAGCGTCGTGATCGGCAACTGCGTCAGGTAGCTCAGGTTTGAATAACCGGTTCCAAAATCGTCAATATTGATGTCGATGCCTGATTCCCGAAGTTGTTTGAGCATCTCTATTGCCCGTGCCTGATGTTCGACAAACACCGATTCAGTAATCTCAAATTTCAGCAGATGCGGCCTAAATTGAGTTTCCTCCAGAATCCGTTCAATATTGCGAACAAGCGACGTCTGGGCAAACTGTTTGCATGAGAGATTTACGCTCAGTGTCGGCGTTTCGGCGGGCAAAAAACTATCTTGGATAGATCCAATGTCCCGGCACGCTCGTCGGAGAACATACTCGCACAGTTTGTCTATCAACCCGATCTCTTCGGCGATCGGAACAAATTTGCTCGGTGATATGTAACCCAGTTCACTGTGGTTCCAACGAGCAAGAGATTCAAAGCCAACTATTCTTTCCGTCTCAAGCGAATAGATCGGTTGGTATACGACCGAGAGCTCCTCACGGTCGAAAGCACGGCGAAGATCGGTTTCGATCTTGAGTATTTCTTTGGCCGCACTGTGCATTTTCTCGTTGAATACTTCGTGCCGGGCCTTTCCTGCTCGCTTCGCCTGATACATCGCGGTGTCAGCATCACGCATTATGTCCTCTGATGTCATGTGTTTTTCAGAAGCGTGTAGAATGCCAATGCTCGCAGAACTATAGACCTCGTTCCCGCTCAGTTCGAACGGCCGGCTAAATTTTTGTTGGATACGCTCAGCGATTCGGCTCACCTCATTCGATTCGTAGATTCCCTCGACCAGGATCGTAAATTCGTCGCCGCCGAGTCGAGCCACCAGATCACTTGGCCTCAAACAGTCAATGAGCCGCTCGGATATCTCCTTGAGGAGAACGTCCCCGGCCAGGTGTCCAAGACTGTCATTGACGTACTTGAATCGGTCGAGATCGATAAATAGGACGCTTGCCCGGTACCCCTCGAGCTGCTGAGTGCGAGCTAGAGCCGTCGAAAGCCGAGTCATAAATAACGACCTGTTTGGCAATCCTGTCAGAATGTCGTGGGTTGCTTCGTGCTGGAGTTGATTTTCGGCGAGTTTCTTATCAGTGATGTCCTGAATTTGAAAGATCAGCCCGGGAGCCTCAGTCATAGCATCGCCCGTCGCTGACGCACTCCACGACGCCCAAACGGTTCGACCGCTCTTGTGAACATATCGATGCTCCATCAAGCAGCTCGGGGCTCCGCCGGAAAATAGTTCGTGTAGACTCTCCAGCGTTTGTGGGAGATCCTCGGGATAGATCATGGACTTAAAACTCACTTGGGCAAATTCGTCTTCTGAATAACCCAATATCTCGCACAATGCCCGATTTACCTTGAGCCATTTGCCGTTTGAATCGACAAGAGCAATCCCAATCGGGGCATAGTCAAAGGCTGTCCTGAATCGTTCTTCTGACTCGCGCAATGCCTCGGACTGCGTTTCCATTATCTGGGCGTACGTTTCTGCCTGCTCTTTCTGCTGTATTGAGATCTCGACATTCTTCATATACATCCGATACGTAAGGAAGAGAAAGAAGATCACCGGAAACGTCGCAAAGATGATCCCGACTCCGATCGTGTCGACTAGTTGAATTAGAACTCCGGCGCTCGCGGCTCCGATAAAATACGAAAAGAAGGTCCAGATGTACTTGGTCTTCCAAGTCTCCCAAACCGGAAGTGAGTTTTTCAGCGAATCGTAAATGGTTGCAAGAGATGTGTTTACGCCAAAGTGCGTCAACGTAATCAGCGAAAGGGCGATTATAAAATTTGCCCTATTAGCTGCCTTGCCGTGCAGTATACTATCGGAATAGAGGTCTGAAACCCGCAGAATGACGACAACCGCCGAAGTCGAGATCGCCATAGCCGCCACATTAAAGAAGACCGTTAACTTCTTATTGCAAAATCGCCAGGACGAAAAAAATGCCTCCAACGCTGCCAACACGATGGCAAATTCACCGCCGTAAAGCAAGAGTGTCAAAAATATAAATGTATCCGAAACGGCGATACGGGATTTGAATCTAGGTATCTGAATCGTTATCCGCGAACCGAGAACGATCGTCAACGCAGAGAGCAGCAGCACGTGGACATCGAGCCGCTCATAAGGAAGATGCACGAAAGCGATGACCAAGGTGATCACTCCAAGTGCGATGACGGCCGACATATAACGGCCTATGGAACGCTGTTCGGTCATGGCTCAAGCCAATTCGGTGATTGAACGAACGCCGGAACGAGGGTGGGATGGAGAACGCTTGTCTGGCGATGATTGAGAAACTCTGGCTACCCGCGCAGTTTCAGCACAAATAACAAAGCTTGGCCCGAGAACTGAGCCAAGCTTAGTATGCAATAGTTTAACAAGTTTGTCTAACGTTATTTTTTGCTAGACAAAGAGAGTTGTGCATTTGTCGGTTGTTAAGTAACCGGCTTTGGCAAAGCTTCGGTGGGCCCCGACAAAATCGACGTTGCTCAACAAGCAGATGTTCGACGCACGGCCTAGCAGGTCCAGTGTGAGTTTCGCCAGACAAGCCGATCCGACGCCATGCCCGCGATGTGTCGGAGCGACATAGATGCCCTCCAAGTAGATCACGTCGTCGGACTCAGCGATGACGTCCGCCTTAAAGATCAGGACGCCGTCATCGTAGACTGAGAAGACACGGCCCTGTTCGATGCGGCGGGCGACACGTTTGAGAAAGCCCTCGCGGTCGCGAGCCATCGGATCGACACCGCATTCGATGAAGGCAACCTCGGCCTGAGCCTCCGCTATCGGGATAAGCTGCGACATATCGGCTTTGGCGACATCCCATTTGCAAGTCGGAACCGCGAACGGGAAAGCGGCTTCGAACAGCAGTTCCTCGCATCTGAGTCTCGGTTCGGCGGCCGGACGGAACGAGTTCCAAAACTTGTCCACATCGTCGCCGGCCGACATCACGAGATGGATCGGCGTTTCTGACGCTCTCGCGGCGAAGGCAAATGCTCTCATCGCGTCGTCGGTGCGGGCCTCGATCAGGGTCGAATGTCCGATCAATGCGATCCCTTCGATCGCTCCGTTGTTTCCGCGGTAGCCGTAGTAGACGCCGCGATTGAGTTTCGGGTCAAATCCGTTGTCATGAATAAAGCTTGTCATGACGACCGTGTGTACTGGTCTGACGGCTAGGAAGGCCAGTGCTTCGGCACGAACCTCGTCGGTCAGCAGGAACACTCGTGTGAGGTCCGGCACCGACGCGAGCAAGTTCGCTCGTTCGCCGACTGCCCTAGTAGCAGCTTTGGTGTTTAATTGGTGCAGCATTTGCGTGATCTC
>JAYVUD010000133.1:0-12964 GCA_043788335.1 Chloracidobacterium sp.
TGACGACGTCGCTCGATCGCACCTGAAACCGACTTAAACAATAGAAATACCATTGACTGAGATTGAAACCTAGTCAAAATCCCGATTCAGATCCGTTGGGCGAACCGACTGTTGGCAAAATCGGGACCGCGAGCCAGGAAAGAGCATCATTTGACGCGAAAATTCGGAATATTTGTTCAATCTTGATCATTTCTGAGGAATTTCTTACAGTTTCTCGCTCATATCGTTTAACAAAGTCTGTACATCGGAAAAATGACGCACCCTTTTGCCACATCGTGGGGCGACAATCCGCAGCAAATCGTCAATAATTTGGCGGTTTTGTCCCGCCGCGGGGTTCTTAATAGGGCTAAATGCTTATAACGCATAGGTTAGAAGTTAGCGTCAAAAATATGTCACATGTGGCATCGCTCTTGCCTTATAGGAAAGTGCCGGACTGCTGGTTTAACAGTTACGGCAGCGGGCAATGCCGCTGAGATCGCGTCACCGTCAGTTGATTCATCTCCCACAAAAATCTCTCGCATTGCTCTTCCACCGCACAAGAAAAGAATTGCTGTGAGCTCCCACCTCACAGCATTTTTTTTGCGCCTTTTCCATCTGCTTATCGTCGAACATATTGTCGTAAATACATGCTAGTGCAATACTTATCAGTATTTTATCGAAGGCGGCGGAAGATGCTTGCTCATTACCGACGGACCGCCCAATGTCCTTTGCCGCCAGCAGTGGGCCGACGGAATGTAATGAAAAACACTGTTATACCTACAAGGAGAAATGCCGTCCTCTTTCGCCACAGCCGTGGGGAAACGCGCCGCGCCGCCGTCAAAATGACGGACGGTGCGAACCGGCGGCCCGATGCCAAAATGCGGCTAAATAGCTGTAAACACATAAGTTGACACTTTTTGTCAAAATTTCGTCACTTGTGGCATCGCGATTGCCCTATAAGAAAAGTGCCAGGCTGCAAGTTTCACAGTCCTGGTAGCGGGCAGTCAAGAGAAAAAGGTCACCGTCAGTTGATCGCCTCCCACGGATTCTCGAAATTGCTCTTCCACCGCAAACCAAACAAGATATGCTGCGAACTCCCACTTCGCAGCATTTTTGTTTTTCATCGGCCGTTTCAGCCACCGCCAAATCGATTGCCCCAAATCATCGGATTAAACTATACTTATCGATAATTCGATAATAACGGCTTATCGTTAGGTGATTCGATGAAAAACATAATACTCTTTGCTCTCGCCATGTTGGGCGGGTCCTTCATTACCCAAGTTTCGGGACAGGACCTCTCGTTAACGGGTTCGCCTGCGTCTTATTCCCCGCAGATCGTCAATATTCAATCGATCGGCAAACTCAGCGGCATCGCTTTCACGCGGGACGCCGTTTACCGATCGGACGACGACGGCGCGGCCTGGGTCGAGATCGGACCGGTCAAACGTACTTCGCAAGCGATAGCCCAGGTGCATTTCGCAAACGCGAGCGACGGATGGCTGCTGCTGGCAGATACCGCTGCTGCCAATATCGAGATCCGCAGGACAACAGATGGCGGAGCGTCGTGGACAGCCGAACCCATTGCGATCGACCCCCAAGTGCTCAGCGGAGCGAGCGTCGACGGTGCCCGACTGACCTATATATCATCAACCGCCGAATGGAACCTGACGATCCCGCTCGAAACAAGTTCGAATTTCCGCGGGCAGATCGTACTTGGTTCGGCGGACCGCGTCACATGGAACCTCCGGTCACGAAACGTCGATTTCAATTCACCCGAGGCCGTGTCCAATGAGGTCGTCGCGGGCGGATGGACGCTGCGAACCGACGGCAACTGCTACGGGCAAAAGACCGGCTGCGTTCAGGAAACGCATCTATTCACAGACGGCCGCGAGATAACACCGCCCCAGATCAGAGAACTCGCCCGCCGCGATCGTGACAGAGCCATCAAGACCGGCACTCCGATGTTTGCCGCTCCCGGAGGTACTACCCGCACGAGTCTCAATCGCGGATTCGATATGTGCAACGCACCGACGGCGGCCCAGATGCTGACCTGGTGGAACGCGTCGCCGCTCTACGACATGAACATCTATATGAGCGGCCGAAACCGTGCATGTTCCACGCAGGCGAACCTGTCGGCATCGTGGGTCAACCAGGTGACCGCCATGGGCTGGGGACTGATACCGACCGTAGTTGGCTACCAGAGCCCGTGCACGGCCTCGATCACGACCGTTAAACTCAGCTACGATCTCGCGACGGCCGAGACACAGGGCCGCGGCGAAGCGGACATCGCGGTCGCGGCCGCGATCAATCTGGGGCTGACGGCCGGTTCGATCCTCTACTACGACATGGAGCGATACGATGAGACGGTCAGCACGCCCGGCTGCCGCACCGCCACGACGGCGTTTCTCAAGGGCTGGACCGACCGCACCAAGGAACTCGGTTTCAAATCCGGCGTCTACGGCTCGCCGAAAAACGCACAGGAAGATTGGGTAACGCTCGCACCCGCAAGCAAGCCCGACGCCATCTGGATGGCACGCTGGGACAACAACACCTCGGTCTGGGCGTATCTGTCGTTTCCGACGTTTCCGACGACCGAATGGGCAAATCATCAACGCATCAAGCAATGGCAGGCACCGCATAACGAGACGTGGGGCGGCGTAACCTTTAATATCGACGGCAACAACGCGGACGGTCCGGTCGCCGGCGTCACGATCCTAAAGAATCGAGCCGCTGATTTCGACGGTGACGGCAAATCCGACGTCAGCGCGTTTCGACCGTCGGAGGGCATCTGGTATGTGCTCCTAAGCGTCGACTTTACGTTCAAGGGCGTCGGGTTCGGAAATGCGTCTGACGTTATCGCGCCGGGCGATTTCGACGGCGACGGCAAGACCGACTACTGCGTTTTTCGTCCGGCGGACGGCTATTGGCACATCCTGACCAAGGCAAATCAGTACAATCCGCGGCAGTTCGGAGCGGCCGGCGACATACCGGTGCCGGCCGATTTTAACGGCGACGGCAAGACCGATATCGCCGTGTTCAGGCCGTCAAACGGCGTCTGGTACATCGCGAACAGCGACAGCCAGGGTTCGATCACCATCATCCAGTTTGGCCAGGCCGGCGACAAGCCCGTACCGGGCGATTACGACGGCGACGGCCGTGCGGATCTGGCGGTCTATCGGCCGTCGAGCGGCACGTGGTACATCCTGCGAAGTTCCGACATGAGTTTTTACGGCGTCGGGTTCGGCCTTGCGACCGATATGCCGGCTCAGGGCGACTACGACGGCGACGGGCGAACGGACCAGGCCGTCTACCGCGACGGGATGTGGTACCTGCTGCAATCGACCGCCGGATTCGGCGTCGTTCAGTTTGGCCAGACCGGCGATCTGCCGGCGACCGGCGATTTTGACGGCGACGGCAGATCGGACGTCGCCGTATTTCGCCCGTCGACCGGCGTGTGGTACACACTGCGAAGCACCGCCGGATTTTGGGCCGTGGCGTTTGGCCAATCCGGCGACCGTCCGGTCGAGAGTGCGTATCTGCCGCAATAGCGATGGACGAAACCGGGTACAGCGATAAACTCCTCAACACGGCGTTGACCCTCGTAACCGAATGGGGCGAAAATTACGGCAAGCCGATCGACGAGCGCATCTTGCGGGTGTATCCCGACCTTTCGCCCGCGGACATCGCCGAGCTGGTAAAACGATCGCGCGAAGCCGAACATCACATCTACGGCCTCGCCGAACAGGAACTCGACGGCAAGATCGGCGAGAGCGACATCACAAAGGCGGCACTCGAGCGGTTTCCATGGCTCGACGGGTCAAACGCCGCGAGGCTGAAAAACATCGGTATGTTTTACGCGAGAAAATAGGTTTTCAAAGATCAAAATGATCAAGATAATTTTGCGCATCATCGCCGGGGCGGTCGCCGCGGCCATTATCGCCGTCGCTGCGTTAATGCTGACGTTTACGGCGGCTAAGCTCGACACTATCGCCATCGACGTCGGCGAACTGCCGCCGGCCTCACCGCCCTCGGGCATGTCGATCAGCGCGATTCCGACCGGTTCGATGGAGAGCCGTGCAGCGTTCGCGTTTCGCGGCGGATCGTTCAACGACATTCGCCAGTTTTCGATGACCGCCCTGTTGATCCACCACCCGAAAGGCGACCTGCTTATCGACACGGGTTTCGGCCGTGACGTCGACGCCCACGTCAAGCGAATGCCCGCGATAATGCAGAAACTCTCAACCTACGCCAAGGGCACACCCGTCGCCGCTCAGATGTCGGCGAACGCGATGGATACGTCGAAACTTGCCGGCGTTATTCTGACGCACGCCCATTGGGATCACGTCAGCGGCCTCGACGGCCTCGCCGGTGTGCCGGTTCTGGTCGACGCCGCCGAGACAGCGTTCATTGCCGAAAAGACGTCTAACACCGATCTGCTAAATAGCCTTGAAAACATCAATTACAAGCAATACACATATGAGGGCGGTCCCTATCTCGGGTTTCCGCGGAGCCACGACGTTTACGGCGACGGTTCCATCGTGATCGTGCCCTCGCCGGGCCATACACCGGGGTCGGTCGTTGTTTTCGTTACCCTGCCGTCGGGTTCGCGGTACGCTTTGCTCGGCGATCTGGTCTGGCAGACCGAGGGCATCGAGATCCCCGCCGAACGCCCGTGGCTGCTCCGCCGCGTGCTCGGCGAAAACGATGCCGAGGTCCGCGAAAACATCATCCACGTCGCCGCCATTGCCAAAAAATATCCGCGTATACACCTGTTGCCGGCCCACGACGAAAGGTCTTTCGGCATGCTGCCTGTGCTGCCTGCGACGGCAAAATAAGCGTCCAATTTCGCAAATCGGGCGACGGGCTGTAAAATAAGAGTTTTTGAACAGTCACTGGAAAACGCCCTTATGTTACAAGCCGGAATAGTTGGCCTGCCCAACGTTGGAAAATCGACACTCTTTAACGCCCTGACCGCTCAGGAAGCGGCACTTGCTGCCAATTATCCGTTCGCGACGATCGAGCCGAATATCGGCGTGGTCGCGGTCCCGGACGAACGCCTCGCCGTGCTCGAAAAACTCAACAAAGCCCAGAAAACTGTGCCGGCGACGGTCGAGTTTCTGGATATCGCGGGCCTCGTTCGCGGTGCGTCAAAGGGCGAGGGTTTGGGCAACCAATTTCTCGCCAATATTCGCGAGTGCGACGCCGTCATTCAGGTCGTACGCTGCTTTGACGACGACAACATCATCCACGTCGAGGGATCGGTCAATCCGACCCGCGATATTGAGACCATTCAGATCGAACTTGCACTTGCCGATCTGACGTCCGCCGAAAAACGCCGCGACAAGGCGTTAAGGGCGATCAAAGCGTCGGGCGACAAGAACGCCAAGGTCGATATCGAGATCCTCGACAAAATAATGCCGCTGCTCGAAGACGGCCGTCCGGCACGTGCCGCCGACCTGACCGACGACGAGCGGGCGGTGGTCAAAACGTGGTTTTTTCTCTCGACCAAACCGACGATCTACGCGGCGAATGTCGATGAAGCGACGCTTGCCGATCCGTCCTCGAACGCCCACGTTGCCGAGGTGATGCGGCACGCCGAGGCCGAAAAGGCCGATGTCGTCATCATCTGCGCCAAACTCGAAGCCGAACTCGTCGCCCTCGACCCGTCCGAACGCGACGAATATCTCAAGGATCTCGGCCTCGCCTCGAGCGGTGTCGATAAGCTCATCAAGGCCGCATATCACATGCTCGGCCTGATGTCGTTTCTGACCGCCGGCGAAAAGGAGGTCCGTGCCTGGACCATCCCGATCGGAACCAAGGCACCGCAGGCCGCCGGCGAGATCCACACCGACATCGAACGCGGCTTTATCCGTGCCGAGATCATCGGCTACGACGACCTCGTCGCCTGCGGTTCGAGAAAAGCCGCCAGCGAAAAAGGTCTTGCTCGTCTCGAGGGCAAAGAGTACGTCATGCAGGACGGCGACGTCGTCGATTTTCGGTTTAACGTCTAATGGCGTCTTAGGACTTCCGGGCCTTGGGCCATTTTGCGTTTTGCCATTCTACTTTTGCCTTCCAACCTTGTCCCACGTCTCATTAAAGTGGGACAGAAGGTGGGACAAGTTAACTGTTGCATCCATTGCGGTAAAGGCGTTTTGTCCCACTGTCCCACCGTTTTTTTATATTTTTGTGTCCTGAGGTGGCGGGACAAGCCGCGGGACAGGGAAACTATTGATAAAATTGAAGTTAACCCGTTTTGTCCCGCTGTCCCGCGAAAATATTTTATTGCGTGTCGTCCTGCATCGCGTTGTCACTCTCGCCATATGTCCTGAATAGGGTTTACAGATCGTACACCTGTTTTTGATTTCAAAGATCGAGCTTCTATTTAAATTCTATCACGCGTGTCAAGGGCAGGCACCTGTTGCGAATATGCAACGAACTGCTGCGTTCCGGTCTATACCCCTCGATAGGCGGAAATGGCGCAACCCTTCCGGCCACGCCATCGCAAGCCCCGTTTCCCACAAGTTCCGGACCGAAAGAACCCAGTCGCTACTCCCACCACAGCGGTCAGCGAAACGCTGCCACCCCTCCTCAGGCAGGAGGGGAGTAAATCTCCCGGTTCTGACCGGGATCTGCGCCCGCGCCAATGTTTCGGTTCTCTGAGCGAAAACGCTATATTTAAAGGTGACGGCAATTGAGGTGAAATATGTATTACGTTGTTGATAGTGATAAGTCGTTTGAGCGGGCGTCGGCTGATCTTGAGGTGGCGGTCGGTGCGCATGGTTTCGGGGTATTGCATGTCCACGATCTGGGAGCGACGCTTCGGAGTAAGGGCATTGTGTTTGAAAATCAATGCAAGGTGTTCGAGGTTTGCAATCCGGGACAGGCCGCAAAGGTGATGACGACCGATATGCGGCTAAATATGGCCTTGCCCTGCCGCATATCGGTGTTTACCGAGGAGGGCAAGACTAAGATCGGCCTGATCAAACCGGCCGAGATGCTCGCGTCGCTGTCTGACGATCCGGCATTGATCGAGGTTGCCAACGAGGTCGAGGAACAGACCATAAAGATGGTGGACGACGCGAAATAGACACTTGCACGGGTATCGGGTTTCGAGGGAAGGATATCTTAAATAGACGACAAGAATAAGACATTTTTGGTCGTCGGGTTGGTTGCTGTATAAGTTCTCTTTTTGCTCTTTGGCGGACGCGTCATGACTGGCGGAAACCCGACAGGCGGAGCATCGGGCGGTGGAATGATGGTCTGGGCATCTTCTGTGGTTGGTGGATCTGGGAAAGAAAGTAATTGACCCGAGGTTAGCCACATAGAACCAACCGGTAGTTCACTGTGCCCTAGTCCTGACCACCGTGATCGATCAGGTGACCTGGAGTTGTCCCATCATCCCCGTGTCCTCGTGTTCCAAGTTATGGCAGTGAAACATGAACGTGCCGCGATAATCCGTGAACTTTCCTATGACTCTCGTCTGTCCGGAAGCCGGAACCAAAAACGTATCCTTCCAGCCTAGTTCGGCGGGCGATGGCGTCTGTCCGTTAATATCCAATATTTGCCACTGAATGTCGTGGATATGGATCGGATGCGGCATGTTGGTCTGATTAATAAAATTCCAGATCTCAGTGCTATTCAACTGCGGACTGGCGTCGATTCGCGACGCGTCAAAAGGCCGGGAGTTGAAGGTAAAAATCATCCGGCCAGCCGACATGCCGCCATTAAGAGTGAAGGTCCGGGTCAACGCGGCGGAAGCCGCCGGAATCCGGTCAACGGGGCGAAAAGCCGTGGGAATGATCGCATTATCAACACCCCATTTTCCGCTGTGGCGGGCCATCACATCGAAACGCATGATATCCGCGGTGGTGCCGGTACCGTCAAGATTCTTCAAAATGATTTTCGATGCAGTTGCGTACCCGGCAAAATCTATAACCAGGTCGACTCGTTCACCCGGAGCAAGGATGATCGAATTGCGGGAAACGGGAGCCGACAGTAGCCCGCCGTCCGACCCGATCTGGACAAACGCTTGATTTGAGTTTAAGGCCAGATTGTAAATCCGCGAATTGGAACCATTCAGGATACGAAATCGATATTTTCTTTTTTCTACCAAGAGATATGGCTGTATCGCTCCGTTGACCAACAGCCGGTCACCTAGAAAACCTGAGTTCATCATCGAGCCGACATTATAGCTCAGCGATCCATCAGAATTGAACAGTCTGTCCTGGATCACCAGCGAAACCTCAAATTTCCCTTTTGGCAGCGGCAGCGAGTCTTCATAATCATCCGTAACGATGTAAAAGCCGGCGAGACCCTGATAGACGTGCTTTCCGGTCACATCCAGAGAGTGGTCGTGATACCACAATGTTGCGGGCAGTTGATCATTCGGATAGAAATAGTCCCTTGCCGATCCGGGCGGCAATAGGTCGGTGGCATGGCCGTCTGATCCCGGTGCGGTGTGCCCGCCGTGCAGATGAACAGAAACGCTCTCGGAAAGATCGTTAGTTTGACGCACGACAACGCGACGTCCGCTTCGGGCCTTTATCGTCGGGCCGGGAAATTTGCCGTTGTAACCCCAGACAGTTGTTTGCAGCCCCGGGATTATTTCGGCCTGAGCGGTTCGCATCGTCATTGCGTAATAATCTGTCGTTGCATCGGTCGAAACGGGTGACAAAACTTGCGGGATCGGCAGGGAAACGCTAAACGGTGTCGTTGGCGGCGATCCGCCGCCGGTCTGGGCTTTGACTCTTGAAATTGGGAGAAACAATGACGAGCCGCCTAGCAAACCTAACTTTAACATCTCTCTTCGGGTTAACATCGATTTACCTCAACAACAAAAATCGTTACAAGATGGCTTTATTATAGCAACTTATGTGCCACACAGGATATTGACCATTATGCATATCGCCCCCAGGTGTTTCGCGTGGTTTTAGCCCTTTAGGCGTGAAATGTTTGCTCTCGGCACGGAATATTTCGCAGGACACAAGACGCTGGAAAGCCAAATCACTTGCATTCTATTTTGGAATGCAGATATCTATCCGTGCGCTAACGCACTGACCACCGCACGGTGGCGTGATCTAATTTAGTTAGTCAACTAAGGTCAGGAACACGGCGCGAAGATCAGGAGGCTCAAGTCTCAAAACGTTGAATATTTTTTGAGAGGTCGAGGGACAGACCATAAAGATGGTCGACGAGGCGAAATAGATACCGGCGAACGGCAGGTTTGCAACGAATTTCACCAAGAGCACTAATGTGAACTATTTGCGTGGGGTCTGCATTTGCTCACGTAAAGACGCGGAGGCCGCAAAGTAAGAAAAAAGGCGAAAAAGAGGACTGAGCGCGATGATTAACGGTTTGCGGCCGGATTGATAGCTTCACAAAGTCATTGACAACGCTCGGCGGAGAGGCATATAGTCTAATTTGATGGTAAGAAGGCTCACATTGCTGGTAGTTATTCTTTCGCTCGCGGCGGGCGTGTTGGCGGGGACGCCTCTGCACGCGCCCGACGATGGGATGATGGAGTGCTGCAAGCGGGCCAAGAGCAAGGACCAGACCCCGAAGAACGAGATCGCACGCCTTTGCTGTGCGATCAATTGTTCGACGACGTCGCCGGCACCGTCGGGTGGGTCATTCAACCCGGCACCGACGAGTTTTACGATCACGAAGAGCATCGCCGACCAGATCGCGGATCTTTTCGCGTCGTCGAGACCGGTGGCGGTCCGCTCGAACGCCTACTCGCGTGACGTCCTGCCGCGAACATTCCAACCAAGTTACATCCAACTTCACCAGTTCCTGATCTAGTTGTGAGGGGTAAGTGCGCCTTTTTGTGGCGGACGTTTGCCCTTTTTCGGCTATTTCTGCGCGTTCGTGCGCGCCGACGCCGGATCGTACGAGCGGCGAATATTAATCAAACATTTGGAGACTAAAAAATGAGAAAGACGATTCTATTTATTGGCAGTATTACACTTTTTGCCCTTGTCGCATTTGCGGCGGGCTGCGGTTCGGCGGGGAATACGGGTACGAACGCGGGACCGGCGGCACCGGCGGCACCGGCGGGTAAAACGATCGCTTCCGGTCCTGCGGGCAACAACCTGACGGCGACGCTTAGCAATGCGGACGGCGTGCTCAAAAAGGGAAACCAGGAATTTACGCTGGCCTTTACCGACGCCGCCGGGAAATCGGTCGACGTCGGCTCAGCGGCACTCAATTTCCGAATGGCAGCGATGGGCGGCATGTCGGAGATGAACAGCGGAGCGACACTCACGACCACCGGAACGCCGGGCAATTATAAGGGGAAAGCCGACCTTCAAATGGGCGGCGAGTGGAAGGCAATGATCACGTACGAAGGAGCCGCCGGAAAGAATGCGTTCTCGATGCCGGTCGTTGCTAAATAGAGCACTAGAGGGGAATCAATAATGAAACTGAATTACATTTTCGGGCTGACGATCGCGGCCGCTCTGACACTATTCGCGGTCGGCTGCCAGCAAACAGCGACCAACAGCAACATCGGCAACTCAAATGCCAACGTCAATTCCGGTCATGACATGTCTAACATGAATCGCATGGCGAACATGGATGGGGATATGTCGAAGATGCAGGGACGTGACATGTCAAATATGAATTCGGACCCGGGAGCTTCGGACCAGCCCTTTGATCTGCAATACCTGGATTCGATGATCCACCATCATAACGGAGCTATCGCGATGGCCAAGATGGTTTTGAGCAAATCCGTGCGGCCGGAATTGAGAAGCTTTGCTCAAAAGGTAATTGACGATCAGACGAAAGAAATAGCCTTTATGCGTCAACTGCGTGATCAGTGGTATGTGGGCAAGCCGTCTGCGGTCAACATGGATATGCCCGGGATGATCGGCGGGATGAAAATGATGAACGGCGAACATATGAATGAAATGGATGAAATGAAACCTGAACATTTTGACGGCCATTTCCTGAAAATGATGATCCTTCATCACGAAGGTGCGCTGGAGATGTCCAGGTTGGCCCAGCAAAAAGCAGAGCATCCTGAGATCAAGAAGCTCGCCGAGACCATTATCCGTGCACAGCAGCCAGAGATCGAGATGATGAAGAAATGGCAGGCTGACTGGAGTAAACCGGCGAAATGATCCACAAGCTCATCGAGTGGTCGCTGAATAACCGCGGGATCGTGATCCTTTTCTATCTGGGAATTGCGGTCGCGGGCTATTGGGCACTATTGCGGACGCCGATCGACGCGATACCGGACCTCTCGGACAATCAAGTGATCGTATTCACCGATTGGACCGGGCGGTCGCCGCAGGAGGTCGAGGATCAGGTGACCTATCCGCTTGTAACGAGCCTTCAGGGATTACCGGGCGTCCGGACGATCAGGGGAAGTTCGGCGTTCAGCTTTTCGATGGTCAACATAATCTTCGAGGACGGCGTCGACCTTTACTGGGCACGCACGCGAGTGCTCGAACGGCTCAATTTGGTCACCAAGCAGCTTCCAGAGGGCGTCGTGCCGACGCTCGGGCCGGACGCGACCGGCGTCGGGCAGGTTTTCTGGTACACGCTCGAATCCGACTCGATGAGCCTCCGCGACCTGCGTTCGGTGCAGGATTGGTTCGTGCGGTACCAGCTAAATTCCGTACCGGGCGTAGCCGAGGTGGCGTCGGTCGGCGGTTACGTTCAGCAATACCAGGTCGATGTCGACCCGAACAAACTGCGCGGCGTTAATATCCCGCTCTCGATGGTCGTTGAGGCCGTTCAGCGGTCGAACAACAACGTCGGCGGCAACGTCGTCGAGCAGGGCGGCCAATGGGCGGTCGTTCGCGGCATCGGGCTTATTGGATCCGTGGACGATGTTGGGAATATCGTCATCGGTTCATCGAACGGAACGCCGATCTATGTCAAGAATGTCGGAGAAGTTAAGCTCGGAAGTGCTTTCCGGACCGGTGTTCTAGACAAAAACGGTACCGAGGCCGTTGGCGGCGTGGTCATCGCACGCTTCGGCATAAATACGCTCGAGGTCATAGATTCCGTCAAGCTGAAGATCGAGGCCCTGCAGGCCGGCTTGCCGGCGGGCGTTCGGATCGTGCCTTTCTACGACCGCACGAAGCTCATCAATCGTGCAACCGACACGCTAAAACGGTCACTGATCGAGGAGTTACTGCTCGTCACATTCGCCCACATCATTTTCCTCGCCCATTTCCGCTCGATCCTGATCGTCACGATCCCGCTGCCGCTGGCGGTTCTGATGGCGTTCCTGTTTATGTATTTTATGGGCATCAGTTCGAACCTGATGTCGCTGGCCGGTATCGCGATCGCCATCGGCGTGTTGGTCGACGCCGGTATCGTGGTGACCGAGAACGCCTTTCGTTATGTCGAACTGCGCAATATCGACACCAAGGACCGCAAGGCCGTCTTCCTTACGGTGCTCGAATCGACCAAGCTCGTCGGGCGTCCGGTGTTCTTTTCGATGGCGATCATCATTCTCGCGTTCGTGCCGGTGTTCGCCCTGATCGGGCAGGAAGGCAAGATGTTTCACCCGCTGGCGTTTACCAAGACGTTCGCGATGGCCGGTGCGACGCTGCTGGCGGTGACGCTCGTTCCGGTCCTCTGCACGTATCTCATCGGCGGCAAGGTCCACTCGGAAATGCACAATCCGGTGATGCGGTTTTTGAGAAGGTTGTATGAGCCATTGCTCGTATTTGCTCTCAACCATAGACTGATCGCCATCTTTGCCGCCGTAACGTTTTTCTCGGGTGCCATATTTTTGGCAAGCGGTATTGGAAGTGAATTCATGCCTCCGCTAAACGAAGGCGACGTGATGTTCATGCCCGTTACCGACCCGGCGATCTCTATCGACGAAGCGTACAAGATAATGGCCCGTCAGGACACGCTGCTCAAGTCCATTCCGGAGGTCGAGTGGGCGGTCGGCAAGGCCGGACGTGCCGAGACATCGACCGACCCGTCGCCGACAAACATGAATGAGACGATCATTCATCTTAAA
>JAYVUD010000134.1:0-2145 GCA_043788335.1 Chloracidobacterium sp.
TGAAGCCGTACCTCAAGCCGTGGACCTCCGGACTCGGTTTCATAGACGATCATCTCGCCTTTGTTTGTGATTACTTCATCATCCATACGCTTAAAACCACGTTTTCACCGCCAGATCGTATGGCAGTTGGTGAAATGTTATTCCGAGCTTGGCGAGCTTGTTCTTGTCGAACCGCGTTCTGGCTGCGTAAACAACGCGATCGCCCTCGAAATCCGGCAGCAGCGAATTGAGATATTCCAGCGTCCGCGAATTAAGCACGTTGCCGCCGATGTCGGTCTTGTCTTTCAAAATGCCGTTGTAAAGCAAAAACACCGCACCGTCTTTGTATATGCCGAGGAATGCCGATCCGAAACTCCCCTCCTTACGAAGGAGGGGTGGCGGCGTTTCGCCGACGGGGTGGTTCTCTGCGTGGGTATATTCAACCTGAGTGGAACCGGACGAGAGAACCACCCCGTCACCGGAAGCCGGTGCCACCCCTCCTTTGTAAGGAGGGGAGCTTTTAAATCCCGAGCCACTCTCCATAAACCACACAAACTCGGCGAGCTGGGCAAATGTTACGTCTTTGCGGACCGGGCCGCCGGCGTCAAAGAGCGGTTCGGCGGAGAGGCGGTAAATAGCCGAAACCGCCGCCAAGCCCCGCGACCTCGTCGCCGTTTGCCTTTGTATCGCCCGTCGCCACGCGGCGGACACGCTCGGCGGTCACGGAGCGAGCGATCTTTTCGTCCATCTCGACCAGAATAAATTTCCGGTTCCCGCCGTCTTGCCGATTCTGCTTCAAAACCGCATGGCCCGTCGTGCCGGAACCGGCAAAGCTGTCGAGGATCAGCGAATCTTTATCCGTCGCGATTTCGAGAATGCGTTGAAGTAAGCGCGTGGGTTTTGGCGTGTCGAAAGTTGCATTTGGAACCGCGGCTTTGATCTCGTCACGAGCTTCGTGATTATGTCCCGCGTCGGTGTGCAGCCACAAAGTCGCGGATGGTGGACTGTCGATTTTCAGCTCAGAAAGGAACGTCTTTCGAGATGGAGCAGTATCACCCTTTACGCCGAACCAAATCTCGTCGTTCTCATCCATTAGACGAAGCGTGTCTTTTGGGAAGCGTGCCGTTATTCCATTTGCCGGACGCCAGACATATCCGTTCTTAAATGTGAAAGTGAACTCCTTTTCTTCGTCAGACGGAGTTCTCTTCGCATACATTGGAGTAGCCTTCCACGGGCCTTTGGGATGGTTGTCAGGATTGCGATACCGATCGTTCATTTCCTCAGTTCGAGCAAGTCGGCTCGGTCGCCAAGCATTCTTTGATCGGGCGTAGAGCAGAACATGCTCATGGTTTTCCGCTAACCATTTGGCATCGTTAGCAATCGTATATTTCTTTTGCCATACCACATTAGATACAAAATTAGTTCCGCCAAAAATCTCATCCATTAACAACCGAAGATTCCCGACCTCATTATCATCAATCGAAACAAAGATCGCTCCATCTTCACGCAAAAACTGTTTGAGCAGCAGCAGACGCGGGTACATCATGCAGAGCCAGCGGTCGTGGCGGTCGAGGGTTTCGCCTTCGCGGCCGACCACCTCGCCCAGCCATTTTAGTATCTCGGGGCTTTTTACATTGTCGTTATACGCCCAGCCTTCGTTGCCGGTGTTATACGGCGGGTCGATATAGATGCATTTCACCTGCCCCGCATATCGCGGCAGCAGCGCCTTGAGCGCATGCAGATTGTCACCCTGGACGATCAGGTTATCCGATGCGGCAGTCTGTCCGCCCGCTAACGCAGGCGGTTCTGACAGGGCAGTCTGTCCGCCCGCTAACGCAGGCGGTTCTGACAGAGAAAGCTCCGGCACCGGCTCTAGTAGGTGAAACGGCACTTCCTTATGGTGTTTTACAACGGCCTCTTTGCCGATCCAGTTGAGAACGGGCATACGAAATTTGCTTTACTTAATGGGCGCTCGCGGTGACTGGAAAAAATCTTATCACAAGCTATCTAAAAACGGCGAACCCGACGAATCGGAACGAATATGCACGAAATTGCACGCGATGAAAACGCGCAGCCGCCCGCTGACGCGGGGCTGCCGGGATCGTTGGGGGGATGCGAACGGGCGGGGGTTGGCTCGGGGGCGGGCGGATGGGGCGGAGAGATCGC
>JAYVUD010000135.1:0-2836 GCA_043788335.1 Chloracidobacterium sp.
GTCACCGGCCCCTTGGCAAATACGAACGGCTGCGTGACGATAATGCCGTCTTTCAAACGCGACGACGCGTCATCCACCACGATCTTGTTCTCACGCAGAGCGTCGGCGATGCTCTCGAGCAACACGTCTCGCCGCGAATTCATCTTGTACGGGTTCGCGAGCCTCTCACGCACACGCGTCTTGCCTTTTCCCCAGTCAAACGAGCGCGTCGCGTCATTCGAACGCGTTGTCACCTTGTTGCCCTCGTCCTTGATCTTTTGTGTCTGTGTGTCGACGCCTTTCTGGGCAATGGCGGTACCGCCGAGTAAAATGACGGCTATTAATGCGTAAAGCGTGAGTTTCATATAAGTTTCAGCCGCGAAAAGGCGAGTTCTCAAACACAATTATATCTTAAATTCGCGATCGGCTAAACATTAGACGTTGCAGGCGTAGGTTTAGTTGTCGCAGGAAACGGTCATTCCGCCGATTTGGCAGATTTTCGCAGCCTTCGTAGCAGCACGTTCTTCAAAAAGACGTTATACGCCGCGTAATACGCGATCACCAGGCCCGCGAGTCCGTCGCGAAACCCCATTTTAAGTACGTAGGTCGACAGAAATGTCAGAGGCGGCGAGACCGCAATATGCAGCAGGGAAGTCGACCGTCCGGCGTCCGCCATTGCCCTCGCACCGAGCGGTGCGTACCGTTCGCGGATCATCGCACCGTGTTCGGCGACGCTGTCGAGGCTAAAATGCAGCAGATCACCCTTCAGATGCGACATTTTCGCATCGTTTGCGAGCTCGATCGATTCGTGAATGGCGACGGCTTTCCATTTGGCTTTTCGCCGGTCGAACAGACGCATCTGCCAGTCCGGATACCAACCGCCGTGCCGTATTTCGCGGCCCATATACGTCGAAAGCCGTGGAATGCGGTACCCATCGGCCGCCTCGCCCGCCTCGCGGATCGCGATGATCTCGTCTCTGAGTGCCGGTGACACACGCTCGTCGGCATCGATGCTGACGATCATATCGTTCGCCGCCGCGTCCACCGCAAACTGCTTTTGGCCCGCAAATCCCCGCCATTTTTCGATAATGGTGCGTGCCCCCAGTTCCGCGGCGATCTCGCGTGTCCGATCCGTGCTTTCCGAGTCGACGACCACCACCTCGTCCGCCCACGCGACCGATGCGATCGCATCCGCGATCTTCGCTTCCTCATTGAATGCAATAATTACGGCCGAGATGTTCACGCTATGGATTTTCGCAGGTTTGGCCGAAAACTGAAAGGAGATTTCTGAAAAGTCTACATAACTGACAATTGTTCGAAGATGTAAACGCAGATAACGCAGACGAAGCAGGTTTCAGGTCATATCCTAAAATACATCCGTAAAATCTGCGTAATCTGCGTAATCTGCGGTAAAAAAACCGTCAATTCATTTCAGTTGTGATTTTTTAGACGTTTCCTCAAAGACAACCTCAATTGCCCCGCCATTATTTTATGACCACCGGCGAATCTACCTGGATATTATTTGCCCTAAACGTCGTCGCCGTCACCCGCTGCAGTTCGGCGAGAGCCTTGTTGTAGTCGGTCTCGGCACGGATCTCCGAGTTGCGGGCGTTCGTCAGAGCGTTTTCACGCTGAAAGAGCAAAAAGGTCGTCGAGCGGCCGGCTTCGTAGAGTTTTCGTTCGCCCTCGAGCTGCTTCTCCGCACTCGCTCGCGCCCGGCGAAACGTCAGCACCCGCTGCCGCGAAGTCTCGACCGACTGCACAGCGTTTCGCACGTCGACGACCACCTGCTGTTCTCTCGAACGCGTCTGGGCAGCGATCTGCTCGGTCGTGATCTTCGTCAACGCCAGATCGGCTTTTGCCGTGCGGTTCCACAGCGGAAATGAGAACGTCACGCCGATCGAAAAATTAGGGGCGTCCGAGCGAAAAATATTTGCCAGCGAACGATTAAATCCTCCGTAGAGGTATGACGCCGACGGCGGGACGATGATCGCGTCATTGGCTATTGCCGGCAGATTCACCGTTCCCAACGCCCTGATCTGATTGATCGCATTGAACAATCGCAGATCGCCGGTCGATGTGTATAAATTGGTCGTAAATCCCGTGTTTGTTCCGCCGCGTGAAAGTCCGTTGAGCGAAAATTGCGTGTTCAGATCGATCTGGGGCTTTAACTGATTGCGAAAATATTGCAGGTTGACGTCATTGATCTCACGGTCGAGTTTCAAACGTTTGAGCTCAAAACGATTGTCCATCGCGTCTTTCATCGCCGCGTTGAGATCGGTCACATCCTGGCTGAAAACGGGTTTGTCGGTCGGCGTTATCGTCTGCTGCCATTCCGGGCCGGTCGAATCTTTCAGCATCAATTGCTTGAGCGTGTTCTCGGCGATCGACACCGATTGCGTCGCCGACAGCAGGTCGCCCTCGCGGTTTGCAAGCTCGGTCTCGATCGATGCCCGCTCGAGCGGCGCCGCCGCCCCGGCATCGATCCGTGCTTCGATCTGACGCAAGTTCTCTTTTGCCAAATTCACATTCGCAAGCACGTTCTGCTGATTACGCAGTGCAAACACGAGGTCCCAATATCCACGTTGGACCGCGGAGATCGTCGATGTCGCCTGCAGTCTAAAATCCGAATCGTTTTGCTCGAGCCTCTTTTTTGCAATAAGGATGTTCTGACGCTTGCTGTCGATGCTCAGGTTGCGGGCCAGCGGCTGTGTGTACCCAAACCCGAGGCTTGACGAATACAGTGCCCCGCTCGATCCGCTGACCGTACCCGAACTCGTCTGCGACTGTGCAAAAGCGCTCTCCGTCCGATTATTGTTAAAGAAAGCCTGGTAGCTGCCGCCACCCTGCCTGACAA
>JAYVUD010000136.1:0-2585 GCA_043788335.1 Chloracidobacterium sp.
ACACATGGGCAACATTCGCCTACACGACCAAAACCGTCGCGACCAACTTCGACACGTCCCTGACCGTCATCGGCCCGCCGAACGACACGTCCGTCTATGTCCTCGACAAGATCACCAACGCGGACGAGAGCTACACCAAGTTTACCTACAACGGCTACCTCCAAATCCAGAAGGTCGAAAACTACGCCGCTGACAACCACGTATTGAACTATGTTTCTACCGATCTTGATTTGGGTTCGGGTACTCAATCCGATTGCCCCAAATTTTCCCTGACACGATTAAAGGCAGAGAATTTTAACAATGGCGATCCGGTTATCCATCATAACCAAATAGCGACCGGAAAGACCTATTCATTTGCCAATGATATTTCAGGGACGGCGACACGAATTCAAGTATGGACGGAGGGCCATCCGGACAATCTACGGACCAACATGTTCGTTGGGTCGTCAGGCTGGAGCGAGGGCTTACCGATCGGTACGGAAGACTGTTTGACAACGTCAGAAAACGATTGCACTAACCGCAAACGCTGGACCTGGACCAACTGGACACAGGACAACACGAGCGCCAGTTACATGATTAACCCACGTGCGATCGAGAACCGCGTCGGGGATGGAACGAACGTCAAGAAATCTGAAACCGAATATTATCCGATCAGCACCGGTTCGCCGATCGCACTCTACGGCCTCGTAAAGGAACAGCGGGTATATTCGACGGATCTGTCGACCGTCCTAAAGAAAGTTGCCGTCCAATACGATCTGGATTCGGAATATACGTTGCGCCGTATTATCGGCCTGCCGTCAAAGACCGAGGCGTGGGGCTGGAACGATCTCACATCGAGCCTCGAATATGTTTCAAAGGCCACGAATGAATATGACCAGGGTGATTTCGGCGATTCGGCTCTTCAGCAGAACATCACGCCGGTTCAACACGAAACGAGCTATGGTTCAAGTTTCGTTGTCGGTCGCGGCAACCTGACCAAGTCAAAGCGTTGGAATGTCGAATACCCGGGTAGCGATTCCGCCGCTACCGAATCAACTGTCAAATACAACACGGCGGGTTCAGTTGTCGCTCAAACCTCTCCGTGGTACGGAACGACGACACGCACGGTCAAGATCGGCTACGCCGACAGCTTTAATTCGACGGTGAGCAACGCGACATATGCTTATCCGACGACGCTGACCGACCCTAATGATCAGAGTTCAACGGTCATCTACCGCTACGATATCGGTGCGAATGTCGAGGCCACAAGTCCGGCACCGGCGGGAAACAGCTACGGCAAGAAGAGCAAGCGAACTTACGACTCGTTGGGCCGTTTGACGCGTAATGCCGTCTGGCACAATGTCGGCGGGTCGTGGAGCGAATACGCCTATACGAGAAACGAGTTTCCGACAAATGGTGTTCAGACGCAGAGTTATACGCCCGTCATCGACGCCGATGGCGACGGCAATATCGCCGAGGACGAGGTTTACAGTGAGAGTTGGCTCGATGGTGCGGGACGCGTTCGAATGTCCAGAACCGAGCATCCGGGCAGCACGGGCGGTTGGACGGCGACAAAGACGGAGTATGACATTTTGGGCCGCGTCAATCGTACGAGCGTGCCGACCGAGGTTTCGGTCAGCGATTCGACGTGGACGCCGGCCGGCGACGACGCGACACGCGGCTGGCTCTGGACGTATCAGAAATACGACTGGAAAGGCCGTGTTATCCGCAAGATCGCGACTGACGGTGCCGATTCGTCGACGCTCAACGACAGCGACGTCCTGATCTCATACGAAGGCTGCGGCTGTGCCGGGGGTCAGGTGACGACCATTCAGGGCGAACGGGTACCATTGCCGGACGGGACGGGATACGGGCGTCGTTCCCAAATAGTTTACGAGGATATCCTTGGCCGAACGTTCAAGACAGTCGATCTGAAATGGAACGGCGATTCCTATCTAACAACGCTTATCAGATTTAACGGACGTGATCAGAATATCTCTGTTGCTCAGACCGACGAAGGCGAATCGACAACGCAGACATCGACGATGACCTATGACGGTTTTGGTCGTGTCAAGACATCGCATCGTCCCGAGCAGATCGCCGCTAATGGCGACCCGGCGTATACGACATACAACTACAACATAGATGACAGCGTCTCATCTGTCGTAGATGCGAGGGGAGCGACCACGGCCTTGTCGTACAACAATCGCGGGCTTCTGACTGGAAAAGAATTTTCGGTCCCGGCAAACTCGAATATTGACGATCCGGTGAATATCAATTTCGTGTACGATAATCTTGGCAATCGGACTCAAATGACGGATTCGCTTGGAACAGTAGATTACGAATACGACCCGCTTTCGCGTTTGACTGCGGAGACGCGTGATTTTACCAACGATCTGCCGAGTGCTCCGATCAGCGGCGGCAAGTACAAGCTCGAATACTCATACACGCTTGGCGGCCAGTTGAAATCGTACACCGATTCGTTCGGGCAAACGGTCAATTACACGATGGATCACATCGGTCGGTTGACGACCGTATCCGGTACGACAACCTCCGGTACTCAAACTTATGCAAGCAACCCGCACTACCGTTCGTGGGGAGCGTTG
>JAYVUD010000137.1:0-36148 GCA_043788335.1 Chloracidobacterium sp.
GATGACGTCATCAACGTCAGCGGCCACCGCCTGGGCACGGCCGAGATCGAATCGGCACTCGTCTCGCACGAGGCTGTCGCTGAGGCTGCGGTCGTCGCCCGCCCCGACGAACTGAAAGGCCAGGCGATCGCGGCATTTGTCACGCTCGAGGGCGGACGCGTCGGCAATGAGGCACTCAAGGACGCGCTCCGTGCTCACGTCACGCATGAGATCGGAGCACTCGCCAAACCCGACGATATTCGATTCACCGATACGCTGCCGAAAACCCGTTCGGGTAAAATAATGCGTCGTCTCCTGCGCGAACTCGCGGCGGGCGGCAAGATCGCGGGCGACGTCACGACACTCGAGGATCTGTCGGTTTTGGAAAAACTCCGTATGGACGAGGAGTAAGGTCAGTATATGGTAGAGAGGATCGCACCGCCGAGCCCAACTCAGGAACTTGCCGACGCCGGCAAGGAATTTCATCGCCGCGGTTGGACGCTCGGAACCAGCGGCAATTTCAGCATTTTGCTTGCGCGGCGACCGCTCCGTATTTGCGTAACGGCGAGCGGCATCGATATTGGGATGATGGATGAGACCAACTTTCTCGAACTCGATGACGATGCTGAGATATTACAGGGATTTGGCCGCCCGTCCGACGAGACGCTGCTGCACCTGACGATCTACCGACTCCGGCCCAAGGCTCGCTGCATCCTGTATTCACACTCAGTCTGGGGCACCATTCTCTCGGATCTGATGTATGTGGACGGTGCAATTTCACTGCACGGTTACGAAGTGTTGAAAGGGCTCTCGGGTGTCACCACCCACGACCATACGGAGACGGTGCCGATAATCGAAAACTCGCAGGACCACGTCGCACAGTCGCACGTATTGCAAAACGTACTGCTCGAGGCGGGCGACATTCATGGACTCTACGTACGCCGTCACGGCATGTTTGCGTGGGGCGAAACAGTCGCCGAAGCCAAGCGGCACATTGAGATACTCGAGTTTTTGTTTGAGGTAACCGCGCGTTCACGCGGCATTAATTAGAGGATATTTATGCAGGATAGTAACTTAGAGACGGCAACATTGGCAGCGGGATGTTTTTGGTGCGTCGAGGCGGTTTTCGACAGCCTCGTGGGCGTCGAGGACGTCGTTTCCGGATATTCGGGCGGGCATACCGAGGATCCGACTTACCAACAAGTGTGTTCGGAAACGACCGGCCATGCCGAGGTTGTCCAGATCAGATTTGACCCCGCAAAACTAACTTTTAAGGAACTTCTCCAAGTGTTTTTCACCGTTCACGACCCGACGACTCTCAATCGACAGGGAAATGATATCGGCAGCTCATACCGCTCTGCCGTCTTCTATCACTCCGCTGATCAGCGGCAAACTGCCGAAGAGGTGATCGCTGAGTTCAATACCGAGGGTATTTACGACAGACGGATCGTCACGGAGATTGCTGTTTTCAAGAAATTCTATCCGGCAGAGAACTATCATCAAGAGTATTTTGCCAACAACCCCAATCAGCCCTATTGTGCCGCTGTTGTCGCCCCAAAGGTGGCAAAATTTCGGCAGAAATTTGTTAACAGACTAAAAGCCTGATTTCCTGTTACAGCAAAATAACGACGAGTGTAAAATAATGTTTGACATTGTTTTACCGTTTTGTTATCGTTTGTTTTGCAAGTACCAGCTTGCGCTTTCGAGCCCCACCTCGCAACTCCCCCTCAAAATTCGAACCCCCTTTTTCGGCCGGATATATTTCCTGTCGGTAGTTTTCGGTTCGCGTTCGCAGGGGCCCGAGGATCAGGATACCATAGATGTAAAAACGTGTTTGACAATGTTGAACAAGGCTGTTAAACTTACAAGGGCGAGGCTTGTCGCCCTATAGCCGAACGCTGATTCGGTCGCCGCTATGTAGCCCTACCATATCCGACCAACTTAAACCGCTGCTTTCTAACGCCTAAAAGATAAAGCGAATTTCGAATAAATATATGACCAACTCAAAACGTGTGAGTGGCCGAAAGGCGATAACCTCTCTCTTTGCGACGATACTGCTGTTTTCAGCGGCGATCTGTCAGGGCCTCGGTCCGAATGACCAAGAGCGAGATGGGCTTTCCGTTGTTCCGGAGACGGCGAATGCGGCCCGTTCTGCGAGTCCGGATGTCGTGGCTGCTCCGGCACTAACAATCACCCCCATCTCGTGGGGCGTAGTCGGCCTGGACAGTAACAATGTGACCGCAGGCCCCAGTTTGTTTCCGGTCGGCGCACGAGTGTGTAATACCCTTGGCGCAACCGCGACCAACGTTGTCTCCACATTTGTGTGGGATTCGGCAAACGCCATGATCAACCTGAGAGCCGGATCGAATATGTCTCTGAGTCTGCCAACGCTGGCTGCAGGCGCATGTGCCGATCTGTATTATGAGGTCGAGGTGACGCGTTCCGCCGCGGCCTACGACACGACACGTGCGTTCCGTATCACGGCCACTGCCGATACCCTCGCTGTCGCTAGTACACCGACCCCTCGCGAGATCTATGTTGAGAAGCTTGTTTCCCAGAACCGAAACAGCGTCACCGCCATCAAACTCAACGGAGCGACCGTTCCGTCTGGGGGCACGATGAATCTCACGGTTGGGAATACGTATACGATCGAACTCGACGGCTCAACCGCAACTAACGGTTACGAACAGATCGAGGCTTTCATCAACCTTCCGAATGTGATCTTTCAGACGCTCAGCGTGTCTTCCACATATACAGCACCAACAGGTTACACGGGAAATAAACTTTACGAGGACGCGTGCGGTTGGGATCCTGTTCCAACCAGCCGAACCTACCGCTCCTGCACTGGCCCGGCGAACATGCCGGGAGGCAAAGCCGGCGGTAACATCGCGTTGACCTATACGGTCAAGGTGCTGTCGGGCGGAGGTACTTCGAGTACGCTAAACACGCTTATCTACGATTTTTCGGGCAGTAGCTATCATTACAACAACGATTTTTCGACTACATCTGTGATCGCTCGTATTCTGCCGGCGGCGCCGACAGCGGCCGGCGTGTCCGTTTCAGGGCGGGCAACAACGGCAAATGGAAACGGCATCCGAAATGTCCAATTTGTGCTCACTGAAAGCGACGGAACGGTGCATTACGCTATATCCGGTCCGTTCGGGTATTACAGCTTTGACGAAATACCGAGCGCGCAGAACGTGATAGTTAGTGCTGTTGCCAAAAAATACCACTTTAGCGAGTCTGTCCGCCTGATCACGTTGAACGATAATTTCGCTGATCTCGATTGGGTATCAAACGAATGACGGGTCTGACCGACGACCCCCGCAATTGCAGAGAAGGCCTTCTGAAAAGGCGGTCTTTCTGCGCGGTGGATGGCCAATCGAGCGTTGCTGCCGGCACCTGCCTAGAGTTTCCCGGCGAGCATCAGTACGCCGATCACGATGAATGCGATGGCGACGATGCGTTGGAGCCATTCGGTCGGGATGTACTGGCTCAGGACGCCGCCAAACACCACGCCGAGTAGCGAGACCAGGACGAGAGCAACGCTCGCGCCGACAAAGACCGCCACCTTTGACTCGGTATTCGCGGTCATCGTGATCACGGCCAGTTGGGTTTTGTCGCCGAGTTCGGCAAGAAAGAGGGTTACAAACGCGGTGCCAAATATTTTCCAGTCCATGCGTTAGAGTCTAGCATTCAAGTTGCGGGCACTTAAGCGGCCGGACGTTGTTAACCGAGGCCGATCGAGCGTTCGACGTGCGACGCCAGACACGCCTGCTCGAATTCGGTCTTGCGGGCCTTTATCAGATTACGAACTTTTTGGGTCGTAAACCGATATGTCTTGCCAAATTTGGGGCTCGAATTTAGGCGTTCGAATATCCGCAGCAGTGCATCGCCGAGACCCGCAGCGAGCGTTCTCAGATCGGCCGCCGGGTCGATATAGACGAGGCCCTGGCTGTATTTGAATGTCCGTTTTTGCGGGTCGAGGCACGCGTATTTGTTGGTGAGTTCCGTGCACGCCTTTTCCAGTGCCGACGGAAAATCGAGGCCGGCGTGCCGGAGTGCGCCGTCGATCGTGCTCAGCAGGTCGCCGGTCACGTCGATCATCAGTTCGAGATCGACGTCAGGTTTCTCGTCCGGTGACGCGTACTGTTCGACGTGGTTCGACAGGTCAAACGGGAAATCAGCCAATTGAGCGAGCGAACCGCGGCCTTTTTCCGGCCGGGCTCTCGCGGTCGTTGGCTCGATCCGGACGTGCGGCACTATTTTGCTCGACTCGATCCGCTGATCATTTCCATTCGCAAAACTGATGACTCTTTTGCCATTTCCGTTGTCGCCGGCCGTCTGTATTTCCCGCGGCGCCGGATCCTTGATCGATTGGACGACGTTGACGACCCCGCCGGGTTCATTTGAACGGGTGATGATGCTCGCAAACGCCTTTTCGCCGCCGATGATGCGGCCCGCAACATAGTCCTGCTCTTTGACGCGCAGCCTATTCTCAGGTGTAAACGTGATCTCGCCGCTGTAACCGGCAAAGCGTATATAGATGCTGCCGACAAAATTTCGGCGGCTGAGATATCGTACCAGGGCGTCGAGCCGGATAAATGATGTATCGAGATTCTCAAAAAACTGGCGGTCTTTCATAATTTTGCATCGGTACCAAAAGGGTTCGTCGCTGACCTGACCGATGTGTTTCTATCAATTCCAAGTGGGTTTGAGCAAATAAATGGACAATAAGGGCCGATTTCCATTGCATTCTAACTCTTTTTCGTTCAAAATTCGCTAAAACCAGCCATTTGGGCGATTTCCCAAGACCCGGACTATTTTCGCGTATAAAAATATGAATCTTTTTAGGACGAAATCCATATCGCAGATCCAGGCCGACGCTGAGGCCGGACTTTCGGAACATACCCAGGAACATCCGACGGGCGGCACACTCCGCCGAACTTTGGGCGTTTTTGATCTCACGCTGATGGGCATCGCCGCCATCATCGGCGCCGGCATTTTCGCCATGGTCGGCAAGGCGTCGTACAACGGTGGGCCGGCCGTGGCTCTGCTGTTCGTTTTCACCGCGACAGCGTGTGCATTTTCGGCACTCTGTTATGCCGAGTTTGCCTCGCGCATACCTGTCGCCGGCTCTGCGTACACATACGCCTACGCCTCGATGGGCGAGTTGATCGCCTGGATCATCGGTTGGGATCTGATCGTCGAATATGCGATCGGCAATATCGCGGTGGCGATATCGTGGAGCGATTATTTTACCGGGCTGATGAAAGGATACGGAATCGAGATCCCGCTACATTTCACAATGGATTTTGTGACTGCGAGCCGCGGTTATACCGCCGTTCAGGAGGCAATTACCGATGGCACTACTCTGGATGTGCTGACAAAGGCCTGTGATGCAAAAGACGCGGTTGTAAATTGCGGTCAGATCGATGGATATTTGGCCTGGCTTAATTCGCCGCACGTCGGATCGGTTCCGATCATCGCCGACATACCGGCCCTTGGAATTGTGTTGGTAATCACCACGCTGGTCTACATTGGTATTCGGGAATCCAAAGTTGCGTCGAACATCATGACTGTCCTGAAGATCGGCATCATTCTTTTGGTTATCTTCTTGGGCCTTAACTACGTAAAGCCGTCAAACTGGTCGCCCTTTGCCCCAAATGGTGTCGCCGGCGTACTGAAAGGCGTTTCGGCTGTATTCTTTGCTTACATTGGTTTTGACGCACTGTCGACGACCGCCGAGGAGTGTAAAAATCCTCGCCGCGATCTGCCGATTGCGATGATCCTGTCGCTCGTCATTTGTACGATTCTGTATATCGCGATGGCATTAGTACTGACCGGTATGGTGAGTTATACAAAACTTGACGTCGGCGATCCGCTGGCATTTGTGTTTGGCCCTGAGGGTGCCAACATCCCGTGGGTCGCGGGCATCATCGCGGTCAGCGCGGTGATTGCCTTGGCGACCGTTTTCCTTGTGTTTCAGATCGGGCAACCGCGACTTTGGATGGCAATGAGCCGCGACGGATTGTTACCCAAGGTGTTTTCGTCGATTCACCCGAAATTTCAAACTCCGTGGTTTGCTACGCTGATTACCGGGATTGTGGTCGCGATCCCAGCACTGTTCCTTAACCTAACTGAGGTAACAGACTTGGCCAGCATCGGAACTCTTTTTGCATTCGTTGTGGTGTGTGCGGGCGTGTTGTTCAAGGACAAGGAGTTTAAGGAAAGCGGTACGCGATTTGTCCCGTACATCAGTGCGCAGTTCATTCTACCGGCGATTCTACTAGTTGCTGGTTTCCTTATGGTTTATCTCACTGGGATTGGAATCTTAAATCAGGAAAGCGATCCAAAGAAAGGCGAGTTGAGCGTTTCTGCTGAAACGCTATCTATTGTCGAAGACGAAAATCCGAACGCGATCGGAGCCTTTAGCATGTCGTCCCTCACAAACTCAAGAGTTTATGCGGCTGGATTTAAGTCACTTAGTTCGTTTTTTGAAATATCGACAACATCAAGCGAACTTCAGATCGACGTTTCGGGGCCGAATATGAAGAAGTTGATCAAGGCTGAACCGAGGGAAAAGGTCTCGATAATCTCGCTAATCGGTAACCAAATGATTCAACCCTCCAATGACGCCCAAACACTTACATTAGATACACCAGAGGGTAAGAAATCGTTTAGTATCAAGGTAAAGGAGACGAAGGAATCGTGGTTTGGGGCTTTTTCACACCGTATCCCGATGATTTTCTTCTTTTTGACGACGGCCTTGCTTCTTGTGTTGAGCCTCACCAAAAAATTATCGCTGATCCCGATTCTAGGTCTGGTGCTTTGTCTATATTTAATGACGGAACTCGGCGTCACAAATTGGCTGAGATTTGGTGTCTGGTTAATTGTCGGCCTGATTATTTATGGGTTCTATGGCTATCGGAACAGTCATCTAATGCGCGATCAAATGGCGGCGGACGCACGAGGTTAAGACCCTGACAATTCTTTACATTTTCGCGTGAGCCAATTGGGTTAGAATAGCGTCTAACAGGGCGTATATATCTGTTCTCAACCTAAAAGGGAGTATTCTTTATGAAACGAAATCTTGTATTAACGGCGATCTTTTCGCTGTTTGTTTTGGCAATATCGGCGTCGGCACAGACGTCAAATTTTTCGGGCACTTGGACGCTGGACGTCAAGGCATCGAAACTCGGCGAACGCAACAGTATCGAGTCGCAGACGCTGACCGTCGCTCAGACGGCAACCGACCTCACCGTGACCCCGGCGACAAAACGCACCCCTCCGCCTGAGGGCGGCGGCGGCGGACGTATGGGCGGCGGCGGAATGGGCGGCGGTGACCGCGCGACCACCTATGTCCTCGACGGCAAAGAGGTCAAGTCCGAGATCGAAGGCCGTATGGGTAAAATGCCCGTTACGACCACGGCCAAGATCGACGGCGGCAAGATCGTGATTTCCACCTCGAGCACGTTTACCACCCCGAACGGCGAAATGTCCACCTCGAACAAGGAAACGTGGTCACTAAGTGCCGACGGCAAAACGCTCACCATCAATGGCGAACGCAACAGCCCGCGTGGAACCGATTCGACCACGAGGGTGTTCACCAAAAACTGACCGAATACCATCTCGGTAAAAAAATGAGGCTGCCCGAAACGGCGGCCTCTTTTTTTTCACCGATACGCCGAATGGTGAAAATGCCGCCGGCATCGAAGCGGCAGAAACCCCCGCGGAAAGATCGTAATATCGAACACCTAATTCCGATTCGAACGAATCCAAACATAGCTCTGCGACGAAATAACAATTAATGAGTAAATTAATTATCGTATCAGTCGCACTATTAGCACTTTGCACCACTGTTTATATGGCTACAAGATCAGATGTTGAGACCGCAGTTTATCAGGTTATCTCGAAAGACGGGGATTTTGAGGTTCGGGAGTACAAACCGATGTTGCTCGTTTCGACAACGATGCGCGGTGCCGAACTGCGAAACAACGCAGCTTTCCAACGCCTTTTCGGTTATATCTCAGGCTCAAATAAAGAAAGCCAAAAGATCTCGATGACATCTCCGGTTTTTTCGTCAACCGATCCGGAATCTTACACGATGAGTTTTCTCATTCCAAAAGACGTCGCGGAGAAAGGTGCTCCGGCACCAACCGATGACAAAGTAAAGATCGAACCAATGGAAGGCGGTCGCTTTGCCGTCTATCGCTACAGCGGATACTCCTCCCCGGAAAAGATCGACCAGGCCAAGATCAAATTGGACGGTTGGATAAAAAACCAAAAATTAACGCCCGTCGGTGAAATGCTGACCGCCGGTTACGACCCGCCCTACACGCCCGAAGATCTTCGCCGAAATGAGGTTCTGATCCGACTGAGCAAATAGCCAATCGGTGGCGGGCATTTGTTTTATGATGTTTCCATCCGATCTCCGCTCGATCATATAAACGCGAGACATCGCCGCATTTCGTATCGTCTTTTTTTGAAAAATGAAGTTCTCAACTGCCGCCTTTCCTTCCGGCGGCGGTTGGTCGAGATGGGGGTCAAGGCGCACGGTGGGAATGCATTTTAGACACAAAAAAAGCCCCGTCGCAGCGTCGAAACTCGAATGCGTCACAGGCGCCGTCCCCGACCCATAAACGGCGGCCCAACGAGAATCGCTTTTACACGTCTGACACCGATCTCTCCCCACTCGCGACCACGATTTCTTTCCTCATTTAATGCACGGTTTGCGGGGAGTTGCGTATTTATAATCGCCCCATTCCGCGTCTTTCTTCCAATCCGCGTCTTTCATCGAAAATATCGTGATGATCTTCCAATCAGAATCGAATCTTTTGAACCAGAAATGTTCAAAATCGGGTGATTGGGGGTGCAAATCAGAATAATACGCAATCTCCATCAGTGCTTCGTCATTATAGATTCTCGATCGTTTGATCTGGACATTTTCAAACGACATTCTATTTCCGACTATTAAACGTGCGTAGGAGGATATAGAAGAATCTAACGTCGGGCTGTCGAACTTAAAAGGCCCGTGTTCCCGAATCTTCTCCATAGATTCCTCCAGCTCGGCAGTCCGGGCGATCTGTAGCGCATCTGGCGGCAGTGGCGGATCTGGTGCCAAAGGTCCGGTACAATCTTGCAAGACATCGTTTGGTGAAAGACGCCCAATGACATTCATCGTTGTGACATCCTCAGATCGGGCGGCATTCCAAAAGATCTTCAATGCATCGGCCGGTGTCGGAGAACTTACATTCTTATTCAATTGGCCCCTTGTAGTGAACCACGCCAAACAAACCGCAGATACCCCGACCAAAATGACTATCATTATTTTTCTAATCATGATTTTTACCCTCATTTCATATTCTCGGTCGGACCAACAATTTCCATAACTTTACTATTTTAATGCTCACGCGGCGTCGCGTTAGCGACGGGTGATTCGGATATTTCGATATCGTTCCCATGTTCGACCTCCGCTGACGCGACGCCGAGATTCGCTGCCAAATGACCGTGGGCTGAAGCCCCACGGCTAAACTCGAACTGCCGCTACGCGACACAACCCAATTACCTGGTTTTGACGGAGTCGGATGCTAGCGAATGAGGTCCTTGGACCGAAAGGAGATCGATTCGGGAAGATCGGAGCCGTCGAGATCAGTATTTCAAATCGTACGCGCCGGTTGGTCGAACACGTGGCTGCTTGAGCTTTCAAATGTTCGACTACCATCAGAATACACCCATTTTTGGCCTTTGCAACCACTAAATGTGATCAGGTGGCTTCTCGGAGCGATCTCTGATGGAAACCGTGCCTGCCGATTCGCGATCGCCTCTGCCTCGTCGTTGCGAGCCCCATTACCACCGACCGTCGGAAGCTGTGTCAAATTCTTATAAATTGGAGGATGTCTTGAAAGTCAGCACTAACGAGGATTATTGGAATATTTAACCGCGGATGACGCGGATGACGCAGATTTTAGGACTTTTTACACGAATGAATCTGCTTTATCCGCGTCATCTGCGGTAAAAAGAACGCCAATTCCGTGCACCTTTTGCTTTTTAGACAGCCTCTCCGAGACTAAAGAAGATCCGGCTTCAGCCCGATTTCAGAAAAAGGTCTGCCGAAGCTCCTATTCCCATGTTTCTTGGGCTAAAGCCCGGCTCTTTGCTGCATCCATCCTCCAGCTGAAGCTGGAGGCAATTGACGTGGAGCGCCGGAGAAAGCCCCGTCTGTCGTTGCATCCTCACAACGCCCGCCTGCTCTTGACACTAATGATACAGTATTAATGGAAGCTAGATCTTTGAAAATCGACCAACAAACAGTCATCCTGATGCCGGATCACGCGTTCAAAACGCCTCGATCATCGAAAAAATTTGTCCCGAGCGAACGGTCCCAAAACAAAAATTTTCGCGGGACAGCGGGACAAAACGGGTTAAAGCCAATCGTTTCAATAGTTTCCCTGTCCCGCGGCTTGTCCCGCACGGATCTCGCCGGTCGCGGTCACGGGGGTGTAAACGATTGTGCAGCAGGCGTTTACGGATCTGTAGTGCTTGTCCCGGACTTGTCCCGCGGCACGCCGGGATCGCAACCGTTATTAAGCTTTAGTAAGAAATCATAAATATTAATTTTCTCACAACTGTCCCAACGCTTTCCGGCCCAGCGGATATTCAGCCCCAAAAATTACCTGCTCAATTGTGTCCTGCGTCACTTTTTTCGTTCACGAACGGGGATACAATCGGGGAGATCAGAATTTCCACCGCGGGCCCGGGTCGGGTTCGCGGGCGGACACGTATTTAACAAACAGATCTTAGGAGAATTTTAATATTATGTCCCCTCATACTTTACAGACAATCGGGCAGCAGTTTAGCAGGCGGTCGTGGGCGGAGCCGTGGAAGATCAAGATGGTCGAGCCGTTGAATATGATAACGCGCGAGGACCGGGAGCGGGCTTTGGCGGAGGCGGGTTACAACACATTTTTACTGCGGTCGGACGACGTATATATCGATCTGCTAACGGACAGCGGGACGGGTTCGATGAGCGACCGGCAGTGGGCCGGGATGATGCTCGGCGACGAGGCGTATGCCGGCAGCCGCAATTTTTATCATCTCGAGGCAGCGATCCAGAAATACTATGGGTACAAATTTATCGTCCCGACGCATCAGGGCCGCGGAGCCGAGCACCTGATCAGCCAGGTCGCGATCAAAAAGGGCCAATACGTGCCCGGGAATATGTATTTCACCACGACGCGGCTGCATCAGGAGCTGGCGGGCGGCATTTTCACGGACGTCATCATCGACGAAGCACACGATCCCGAGAGCCTGCACGGTTTCAAGGGTAACATCGACCTTGATAAGGTCGAGGACCTGATAAAACGCGAGGGAGCCGAGAACATCGCCTACATCAGCGTCGCCGGTACGGTCAATATGGCCGGCGGCCAGCCCGTCAGTATGTCGAACATCCGCGCCCTCAAGGTTCTCGCCGACTATCACGGCATCAAGGTTTATCTGGACGCGACCCGAATGGTCGAGAACGCGTTTTTCATACAGGAACGCGAAGAGGGCTACGCGGACCGTTCGATCGCCGAGATCCTGTTGGAATTTTGCTCGTACACGGACGGTGCCTGGATGAGTGCGAAAAAAGACAGTCTGGTCAATATCGGCGGCTGGCTCGCGGTCAATGATCAGGAGATGTTCGAGGAACTGCGGAATCTGGTCGTCGTTTACGAAGGCCTGCACACATACGGCGGACTAGCTGGACGCGATCTCGAGGCAATGGCGATCGGCATCGCCGAAAGCGTGCAGGACCAGCATATCTTCTCGCGGATCGGCCAGGTGCGATATCTCGGCGAATTGCTGACGACGTGGGAGATACCCATCGTCCATCCGGTCGGCGGACACGCTATCTTTCTGGACGCGCGCCGATTTTATCCGCATCTCGAGCAGATAAAGTTTCCCGCGCAGACATTGGCGGCCGAACTTTACCTCGACTCGGGCATTCGGTCAATGGAACGCGGCATTGCCAGTGCCGGCCGAAACGCCAAAACGGGCGACCACAATTACCCGAAGCTCGAACTCACACGCCTGACCATCCCGCGACGCGTCTACACCCAGGCCCATATGGACGTCGTCGCCGAATCGGTCCGTGCAGCTTACGAGATCCGTGATAAGACGACGGGGCTGAAAATGATCTACGAGCCGAAGTACCTGAGGTTCTTTCAGGCGAGATTTGAGAAGCTGTAGCGCGTATGTGTGTATGGTGATGAATCGGCCGAGAGGCTGTTTCACCTCAGATAACGTTAAGACCGTGGAATTTTCAGCCCCCGATAAAACTCATCGTCCGGGATGGTTGAATAAAGCCTGGGTCGTTTATGTAATGACGTGGTTCCTTTTTCAGGACGACGTCCTCGATAAAGCCGACGATCTCGTGGCGGGCGGCACCGCTGCGGAGATGATCGCGGAGGTTGTGTTCCGTGGTCGAAAACAGGCAGGTCCGGATCTGGCCGTCGGCGGTCAGGCGGATGCGAGAGCATTGACCGCAAAACATCTCGGTGACCGGGGCGATGATACCGATCTCGCCGGGTGCACCGTCGGCAAAGCGGTATTTCCACGACGTTTCGCTGCCGCGGTCCTTGTCGACCAATTCGAGCGGATAGATCGCATTGATGGCGGCGTGGATCTCGCGGCCAGGGACAACCATTTCCCGGCTCCATTCGTGGCCGCTGTCGAGCGGCATAAATTCGATAAACCGCATCGAAACAGCCTGTTCGCGGGCAAAGCGGGCAAAATCAACGACCTCATCGTCGTTGTGCCCGCGGATGACGGCGGCATTTATCTTGATCGGGTCAAACCCGTTTGCCTTGGCGGCGGCGATCGCGGCATAGACCTTTTGGAGCGCGTCGACGCCGGTCATCCGGGTAAATTTGTCACGATCTAGGCTGTCGAGGCTGATCGTCACACGGTCGAGGCCCGCAAACTGTAATCGCTCGGCGAGTTCCGGAAAGATGTATCCGTTGGTCGTGAGAGCTAGATCCTTGAGTGCCGGTTTCAGCCGGGCGATACTTGCGGCTAATTTTGCTATGTCCTTGCGCAATAGCGGTTCGCCGCCCGTGAGCCGGATCTTTTCGATGCCGAGCGAGACAAAGATGTCGGCAAGGTAGGCGATCTCCTCAAACGTAAGAATCGTGTCCTTGCGGGCCATCGGCGGTTCGCCATTGGGCAGGCAATAGAAACAGCGAAAGTTACACCGGTCCGTCACCGAGATGCGGAGGTCGCGGATGGTCCGATTGTAAGCGTCGCGAAGCATTAGCTAAATGATACAGGAACGCGACGCGAATTTCGCTCTACTTGAATGCATCGCCGATCGTGTCGAGCTGCGAGATGACCTTTGACCGCTCAGCGGCGTTGACCTTTGACAAAATGACACGCATTTCCGCGATCACCTTGGCCAGTCCGGCCCGGTCGGCGGCGTCGACTGGTCCTTCGTAGGTGCCCTTTTTGCCGTTGAGGTCTTGGACAATGTAGTCGAACCCCTCGATGATAGCTGCGAGAGCTTTGGGGGCGTTTTTTCCCTCCGGGTACAGGCTCAAATATTGGCCGTATGTCTCCCGTATATTGTAGACGTAGCAATTTAAGTAGCCTTCGCATTCGCCCGGACGCGGATTGTCGGCGGCGGCCCAGGCGATGTCGTCAGCGATCGGCAGCCGCCTGTACTTCGCACTCAGATCCCAGAAACGATCTGATCGGACGAACCATTGGCCGGCAGGATCACTGTAGACGATATCCCTGCGGTTTTTCCTGATAAAGCTCTTGTGCGGCTCGCGGTTGAGCTTGTCCATCGGGATTTTTTCGAGGGCAGTCTTAAGCAAGACAAGCCGTTTGAATTCGGCCGCGGCAGTTGCCTTTGCGGAACCGGCGGGTTTCGGCGTCGGCTGGGCCTGAGCGGCATGGACGGTGGCCGGGCGATCGGCAAAGCCGGTCACGGCGGCACCCGCGACGATCGTCAGGCAAGCGAGGACGGTAATTGAGCTCCAGAAAGATTTCATATTTTTCATTTACAAATTTACCCTATTTTACCAGATATCGGGCATTTCGCTGAATGCCCGCGAGTTTCGCACGCTTGATGGCCGAACCGCGAAATCGCTCAATATACTCTTCGTGATGCATATTGATAACGGCGTCCGGATCGAGCGAGATCTCGCCGTTTCGCGGTTCGAAGCGAGTTTCGGCAGTCGGCGTTTCAAAGCGGTTCCACGGGCAGACGTCCTGGCAGATGTCGCAGCCGTAGAGCCAGCCTTGCTGATTTGCGGCAATGTCAGGTGGCAGTTCGTCGGCGCGCAGTTCGATCGTTGCGTATGAGATGCACTTTCGCGAATCGACAACGTACGGTTCGACTATCGCCTGCGTCGGACACGCGTCGAGGCACGCGGTGCACGTTCCGCAATGGTCCTCGACTACGTCCAGGTCATATTCGAGATCGATGTTCAGTATCAGCTCACCGATAAATATCCACGAGCCCTGCTCTTTAGTAATGACATTTGTGTGCTTTCCGAGCCACCCGAGGCCGGCCCGGACGGCCCACGCCTTGTCCATCATCGGTGACGTGTCGACGCAGACCTTACCGTCGGCGGATGGATCCTCGGATCTGATCCAGGTAAGCAGATATTTGAGTTTCTCGCCGATGACGTTGTGATAATCGTCGCCCCACGCGTAGCGTGATATCTTGCCCGACGCGTCGGCGTGTTTGTGATCGGTATAGTAGTTTGCGGCAACGACCACGACCGAGCGGGCGTCGGGGAACAATAGCCGCGGGTCGCTGCGTTTTTCGGGGTCGCGTTCGAGCCACGCCATTTCCGCGTGAAATCCGCGGTCGATCCAACGGCCGAACCGCTCTTTTTCGACCGATAGTTCGAGAGCCGGGACGATCCCAACCTTGTCGAAACCGAGTTCGGCCCCACGCTCCTTGATCCTGGCCGCAAATCCGCCCATCTTTCGATTATCCATGTTATCCGCAAAAAGCAAAGAAATGGGCCGGATGGTCCAAAAACCATCCGACCCGTTTTATCGACCAAACCAAATGGCTTAGAAGTTAAGTTTGAATCCGAACTGGAACTGTCTCGGATCGAATGCGGAGGTCGGGCTGCTGTAAAATTTGTTGCCCGCACGCTTACCGAAAGCATTGACGGCCGTAAAGAACGGGTTCGCTGCTGCCTCGTTAAAGCGGTTGAACAAGTTAAATCCTTCGGCAACCAGATCGAGGCTGACGCGTTCGCCAAAGCGGATCTTTCGGGTCAAACGAGCATCGATCGTAAAGTACGGATGGGTCAATCCCATATTGCGGCCGAGATTACCGTTGATCGGAAATCCGGTGACGCACGCCGGTGAGTTGGTGTCAGCGATCGTGTTCTGACCTTGACAAAGCTGTCCGTTGGGCAACAGCCACGGCCGTTCGTTCGTGCTCTGGAAATCACCGTTGGTGTCGCCCGGAGCGATGATATTGAACGGACGTCCCGAACTGATCTCGACGATCGGCGAGAACGAGAATCCGTTCATGAATTTCTGGAAGCCGCTTCCCGATTTCCACGCGTCAGGCGAACTCACGATGCCGCTGAACACAAAGCGATGTCGCTGATCAAACAGCGAATCAGAGCGTTCCGCACGGAAATTGAGGTTGTCCTGCGGTTTCAGCAGCGTCTGGAGATCAGACGAATCGTCGATCGAGTGTGACCAAGTGTAGGTCGCATACATCTGAAGATTGTTCGAAAACCGTTTCTTGAATTCGAGATTCAGCGCATTGTACGACGAGTTGCCATCCGAGAGCTGCGCATTAACGTCGGCGTACGGATTGATCGGGCCCGCTGTCGCGAGACTACCGCCAAGCTGACTATCGAAGATAGCCTTGGTGACCGCACCACCCGAAGCCGAAGCTATGAAGAAGTAGTTCGGGCCCAGTTTGCGGAAGTAGTTAGTCATGATCGGGTTAACGACCTTGTTGTTGAGGTCGGGAACACCGCCAGTCACGAGAGCACCGATCATGCCGGGAATAATGATCAGGAACTGCCGGCCGGCCGCATTTGTAAAGCATCCGTACGGCGTGGCAGCACAACCGCCGGTAAAGACAGTACCGGTCGTTGGTATCGATATACCGAAGGCAGCGGCCGTCAGACTAGACGGAGCAAAGCCGAAGAACCGCTGAAAATTCCCTGTTAGGCGATCGGTTCGGACGTTGTTAACATCCTGCGGATGAGCCAGGAAGTGAGCATTGACCGAAATATAGCTGGCCGACACAGACATATCCTTGCCGATCTGATGCTCGATAGCGAGATTGGACTGGATAGCCTGCGGGTACTGGAAATTCTTGCCAACGTGAAGCGTAAACGGCAAGATCGGGCCGAAACCGGTAAACCGGCTCGAATCGAATCGCATCTGCCCGTACTGATAAATGGCAGACGAGGCGACGCCCGGTGTGACCGCCGCACCGCAGATAGCAGCGTTTGAGCCGTTCACGCCGCAGACCGTCCCGTGGAAAACCTGAAACGCGTTAAACAAGCCGGTCGGAGACGGGCCGCCGATCGGAAGCAATGTCGCCTGTTGCTGCTGCGACCCGTCAGCGATGTTTGAGTTGAACGAAACGGCGAGCAGCGGGTGATCGTAGAAAACGCCGATGGCGGCACGGATCACGGTTTTGCCGTTACCCATAACGTCATAGGCCAGGCCGAATCGCGGTGCCCAGTTGTTTTTGTCACGCGGAAAGCCCTGCGTGATGTTTAGTGCGTCCTGAGCGACTTGGACGTCGGCAGCTGTCAACGTGATACCGGTCAGCGGATCACGGAACGGCGACGGTGCAAACTGCTCCGTAAATTCATAGTCGTAACGGATACCGTAGTTAACCGTCAAATGCTTGTTAACTTTCCAGGTATCCTGTGCAAAGAACGCGATCGGCGTATTTTTTAACGTACTGTTCGGGTCGCCAAAGCCCTGAATGAACACGCTCGGGAAACCAAGGCCGTATGCCTGGATCGGAGTAAATGACGGTCCCGCACATCCGGCAATTAGCGAACCGCACGACTGCGAGCCAAAATTGAAGAGTGCCGGGAAATTGAGGTCGAACCTTGCCTTACCGGACACGAAATTGAAATCAGCACCAAACTTCAGTGTGTGATTGTGAAGAGCCCACGTCATATTGTCGCGGATCTGTGTTCGATTTTCGATACGCGATACCGGCGAGAACGGATTTGAACCGATAAATCCGGTTCCGGCGATCTGCAAAGCAACGCTCGGGATCTGCGAGTCAAACTTGGCATCACGGCGGCCGTAGTTGAAATAGGCTTCGTTAATAAGATTGTGCGGCAGGATGCTCGAGAGCGAAGCTCCGAACGAGGTGTCCTTGATATCCTGAATTCCGGTTCGCGAATAATCGTTCTGACCGAGGGTCTGATTCTGCGATTCGTCCTGAATGCCGTTGATCCTGCTCGGATTATAACCGAAGCGGAAGCTCAACTGATTTCCGGAATTGACCGAATGGTCGACTCTGAACGACGTATATGTCGATGCCTCAGAGATTGGGAACAGACGCTGAAGCTGCGACAGCGGACGGTAAGCGATGTACTGTCCGGCCGAATTACGCGTCAGCGGAACTGGTGTACCGGAGAGGAAAAACCTCTGGCCGATCGGAGTGCCGGCTGTGATCGCACCACCGGGACTGATCAACGTGCTTGAACCGTTGAGTGCCGTCTGGGTTCCTGCCGACGCCATAGTAGCGTAGCTGATCGCAATACTGTAGTTTGCCGGAACGCCCGAACCGAGAAGTCCGCTGATGTATGACGCCTGAGCCGGCGTAAGGCCGGTGTAAACATTTGTGAACGGCAAGAACGGAGCACCGATCGTCACGCTCGATGTTGCGCCACCGACGATGTCGCCGGTAAAGAATCCGGACTCCTGACGTCGACGCTGTTCGAACGAGCCGAAGAAGAATGTCCTGTCCTTGACGATCGGTCCGCCTAGCGTAAATCCGTATTGGACACGAGTATAGGGCGGACGCTTTTTAGGATCATTATCGATAAGCGGAGCAAACGCGTTTTTTGCCTGGACCGACTTGTCGCGGATAAATCCAAAAATGTTTCCGTTTAGCTTCGATCCGCCGCGTTTGGTGACAACGTTGACGATACCGCCGGTCGCACGTCCAAACTCGGGCATATAGGAATTGGTCGTAACCTGAAATTCCTGAACGGCCTCCATCGAGACGGTCGAGCGAGCTGCGTTGATCGAGTTGTCGGTAAAATCCGCACCGTCGACCTGAACCAGCGTCGAACGGCCGCGTTGGCCGCCGATGTTGAGACCCGACGTCGGAGCCGGGCCGACCGGGCGGCCGTTATCGCGTCCGACGGTCGAGATCGTTAGAGCAAATCCGGTTGCAGACCGTTCGTTGATCGGAAGATTGTTGATACGAGCCTGATCGATCGTGCTTGAAACGGTCGTCTTGGAGGTTTCGATCAACTGCACATCGTCACCCGAAACGTTGACCACCACATCCTGAGCACCAACCTCAAGCTTGATAGCAAGTTCGGCACTCTGGCCGACCGTGAGCTTGATCGGTGAAATCACAACCTTTTTAAAGGTTGCTCCCTGGGCTGTTATCGAATAGTCGCCCGGAGGCAACCCGATAAACTGATAGTCGCCATCGGGTGCCGAGACAACGGTACGGGCGATATTTGTCCCCAAATTTCTGGCTGTAACGGTCGCACCGGCAACAACCGCTCCGGACGGATCGGTAACGGTGCCGGAAAGATCTGCGGCAGATGCCTGTGCCTGTGCCATCGCGGAGATGGAAAACGCAAGCATCGCAACAGTAAACAATGCACATCGCACTGCCCACGCCGCGGCCTTGGACGGAAATACTCTCATTGATTTTTTCTCCTTACGCTTGTAATACATTTTGATGTTCTGACGGCCTTATTCCGGACCATATCGGGAGGCTCGAAGTCTCTGCCCCTCCCTGTTAATGGCGGGCCTGACATTTCGGCTAACAAAAATTTAACGCTTAGGCCGACAGGAACTTAAATAGATAAAGATTTGCTTTGAACTTTTTAACGCAAAACCGGCCATAAGGCAAGCAAAATATTAACTTTTTTGTAAAATCGATCACCAAAATATTGGTCAGCCCAATTTTACTCGCCTCTGGAGCCCGAGTTTTTAGGACAAAACCGGCTCAAACCCCCGTTTTTCACGATTGGCCGGGCTTTTCCATCATGCCAGGCTGAGCTGTATATTACACTAGACAGGTGCTATTCGTCTTGAACGTAAACGTGTATTTATGAAGATTATTCCGCTTTCGATCCCAACGCCATTTTATGTCGGTGACGTTAACGTTTTCCTGATCAAGGAAGATCCGCTGACACTGATCGATGTCGGCCCGAAAACCCCGGAGGCCGCCCGCGTCCTGCGAGAAAAGCTTGGCCGCGAGGGCGTCAAGTTCTCTGACGTGCAGCGGATCGTGCTGACGCACGCCCACGAAGATCACTGCGGGATGACCAAGCAGATCCGTGACGAGGCAAAAAACGCGCGGGTCCTGATCCATGAGTGGGAAACCGGACACCTATTTGGCAGGCTTGCGAGCGAAGGTCACCGGACTCTCCTGCTCCGTTCCGGAGTGCCCGAAGCTGTCTTTATAGACATGCAGAAACTCTACGAAGAGATCAGCCTGCTGACCGATTCGCTCGCCGACGGCGACTTTGATCTGCTCCTCGACAACTCGGAGCTCGAATTCGACGGCGGGGCATTACGCGTGCTGCATACGCCGGGCCATACGCCGGGTTCGTGTTCATTCGTCCGTGAGGCCGATCGGACGCTGATCTGCGGTGACTGCGTGCTCAAGCGCATCACGCCGAACCCGATACTCGCTCCCGATCCGGTCGATCCGACCAGACGATTTCGTTCCCTGGCCGAATATCTCGTCTCGCTCGCCCGTCTTCGGAGCTTTTCGCCGACCTTAGCGTACGGCGGCCACGGAGGCGAGGTCACGGATTTTGAAGAGATCTTTCACCGTTACGTCAGGGCTATCGACGAACGGCAAAAACGTGTGATCTCGCTGGTCGGCGGCGGCTCTACCGCGTACTCGGTCGCTCAGCGCCTGTTCCCTGACTCGTTCGATCACGACGTCCATCGCTTTTTGGCGATCTCCGAGGCGATCGCCCATCTCGACTATGCCGAATCCGAGGGCAAGATCGCGGTTGAGATCAGTGATGGCGTGGAACATTACCGAAAACACTGAGCCTTGGTCGTATGTTATGCGCGGAGGCCGTTACAACCATCTGCACTCTCAGAGCATCTTTTCAGCAACTCTTTTGGATGGATCACGAAAATGAAAAATATCCTGGTTCTATTTATTCTGTTGACGTCGTTTGTTAGCCCGATCCTCTCGCAGAATGATTTTTCGCCCGAGATCAAACGCGTTGCGGTATTCAAGAATGGCTATGCATTTACATACCGCGAGGCGTCGTCACTGATAACGAACGGCTGGGCCTACACGAGCAATACTCCGATCGGCGTTTTGGGAACGGTATGGGGATATTCCACGTCGCCAAATGTCCGCGTTGCCGAACTTCGGACATCGGAGAAAGAGATCCAGGATACCGAGCGGGTCACTAATCTGACCGACTTTCTACTTGCGAATGAGGGTTCGCAAATTCGCGTTGAAGTTAGCTCGAGTGACTTAAAGATCAAGGTCTATCAGGGCGTGTATGACGTTATCAGCCCATTCCGGGGCTTTAAGAACGCGCCGAAGCCGATCATCAACAACAACTACACCGAGTTGCAGGAAGGCAGAAATATCGACGGCATGGCCATCGCCGTAAAGACAGATTCGGGGAGTTTGGTCTTTTTGGCGAGCCGGATCGAAAGCGTCGAAGTGATCGGGCAGGCCAAGTGGGCCAAACCAAAGATCAGCAAGCAAAATCGTTTGGGAATAAGGACCGAGGGTGCCGCGGACGGACAATCAATTAATCTGGGGATCGCGGCTCTGGAGCGTGGCATACGCTGGATCCCGGCCTATCGTGTCGAGGTCAAAGGTTCGCCGATCAAGGAAGCGAAACTTGAGCTCGAGGCTAACCTGATTAACGAATTGACCGATTTGAAAAATACCGAGATGTATGATGTATTTTGTGGTCGGTGTTCCGCATTTTCTTTTTCAGGACGCGATGTCACCGCTCTCGATGAACACCGCGTTTGCCGGTGTTTCAGGTTATTTTCAGACGACGGGAAATGACAGAGACCGGCGGAATATTTCTTCCCAGCAGATGCTAAACGTCCAGATGGACGGAGCGGACTCGCAACGATCCTCCGACCCATCGCCGACGATCGCAAACGATGAGCAGCTTAACTCGTTTTCGGCCGAGCAGCTTTTTCTCTATCAAGCCAATTCGATAACCCTGAACAAGGGCGAGAGATCGAGCCTGCGGCTTTTCTCTTTGACCGTTCCGTGCTCAGAGGTATTCGAATGGACCGTAAATGACGACCCGGGAACTCAGCAGCGTTATCTGGACTATTCGAGCGGCTCTAATTCCCGGCCGATCATGCAGGACCTTTCGACCAAGGTCTGGTACGCCCTGCGGCTCAAGAACCCGACAGGTATGCCCTGGACCACGGCTCCGGCAATAACCTTTCGCGACTGGAAACCGATCGGGCAGGATATGCTCACATTTACGCCGATCGGCGGCGAAAATGTACTGCGCGTGACGCCCGCGACCGAAGTCATCGGTACTCAAATACTGGAAGAGAAATCGAGAGAGCGGACGCAGATGAATTACAGCGGCAGCAGCTATAATTTTGATCTCGTCACCGTCGAAGGCAAATTAAAGCTCCGAAACGTAAAAAAAGACCCGGTTGAAATAGTGTTGACCAGAAACCTCGTCGGCGAGGTCGTCTCGGCCAGCGACGGCGGAAAGATCTCGCGCGAGGGTCTCAACCTTCAGATGGTGAACCCAAATTCGATCGTAAAGTGGAACCTTACGATACCGACCGGTGAAAAAGAGATCACGTACACGTACAAGGTTTATATTAGACGATAATTGAATCCTTCGACTCAATGCTGTTCGCCCCGCGGCGCCAACACGAATAATCGATTTTTGAAGGTAATCCCGTTTGCTTTTCGTATCGATCGGGCACCGCACCGTTAGGATCGAATATCAGCTTTTAGGCCCTTCTGTTTCGTTATCGCGCGGCTTAACGGCACTAATAGTGTACGTTCGAACCCTCGGGGTAATAAAATTTGGGATTCTGCTTTTTCCGGATTCACGAGATTGCGGTTTCTAATGATATATTTACGGAATATGAGAATTTTCCTCTTTATCGTGGTCGTGTCCCTATCGTTAGTCGTAAATGCGTTCGCTCAAACTGACCCGCTTGCGGTCGCCGGCGAAAAGCACCTTAAGAACATCAAACAGCTCACGCTTGGCGGCGAAAATGCCGAGGCGTATTTTTCGTTTGACGGCAAGAAACTGATCTTTCAGTCAAAACGCGACGGCCGCAAATGCGATCAGATCTACTCGATGAACATCGACGGCTCCGGCGTAAAGATGGTCTCGAACGGCGACGGCCGAACCACCTGCTCGTATTTTTTCAAGGGCGGCAAAAAGGTGCTCTATGCCTCGACGCACGGCGGCAAACGGGAGTGCCCGCCCGATCCGGATTTTTCGAAAGGATACGTCTGGGCGATATACCCTGACTATGATATCTACACGGCAACGCCGGACGGCAAGAATATCAAAAACCTAACGAACAGCCCCGGTTACGACGCCGAAGCGACGATTTCGCCCGATGGCAAAAAAATCATTTTTACGTCCGAACGGGACGGCGATCTCGAACTGTATTCGATGGATATCGACGGCAAAAACATCAAGCGTCTCACCAATGAGCCTGGCTACGACGGCGGCGCTTTCTTTTCTCCGGACAGCAAGACGATCGTCTACCGCGGCTCGCACCCGACAGATCCGAAGCTCGTCCAACGTGACGCGGACCTATTGAAACAGCATCTAATCGTGCCGACCGTATTCGAAGTCTGGACGATGAACGCCGACGGCTCTAACAAGCGTCAGGTCACAAAACTCAACACCGCCTCGTTCGCTCCGTTCTTTACTCCTGACGGCAAACGGATCATCTTTTGCACCAACTATTTTGCCAGCGACCCGAAAAAGCGTAATTTCGATCTCGTTTTGATCAACGTCGACGGCACCGGCATTGAGCGTGTGACGTATAACGAATCGTTCGACGGCTTTCCGATGTTTTCGCCGGACGGCAAAAAGCTGGTTTTTGCCTCGAATCGGCACGATGCCAAAGTCGGTGACACAAACGTATTCATCGCCGACTGGGTCGACTAGGATTCTTTCGGATCTTCTTTGCGGTAATTGCGGCTTTGCGAATTTTCCACGCCAAGCCGCAATTACCGTAAGGTGAAGATGACCAAAACCGACAAGTTTCATGAAACGACGCGTTCTAAGTGATATGAAAAGAAAGATCGCCCTCGTTTCAATTTTTTTGATCGCCGCTCTCGGCGTTTTGGCTCAGACCGATAAGCCCGTCGAAAAGATCCGCAAGTTTTATACGCAGACTGCCGAAAAGGCCCGACTCGCGGAGACAGACGCGGAGCAAGGTCAAATGGGCGATCTCGTGATGAACGAACTCGTCATCAATAAGGGCAACCACCAGTGGCGGGCTGTCGGCATTTACCAACTCACGTACAATTTCTTTTATCAGGGCGGCAAAAGCGAAAGACACCTTTATCCCGACCAACTCGTAATGGTCAAGGCGGAACGAAAGATCGCTGCTCGCTCCTACCGCGAAGAATATCTTTTCGACAATGCGGGCTACCTTGTGTTCTATTTTCAAAAGTCCGAGAACGACGATCAAACACCCGCCGAACGCCGCGTGTATTTTGCCGCCGGAAAGGCTCTCCGGATCGTCGAGGATGGTAAAACCCGCGATCGCCTGACCGCAAAGGACAACAAGACCGCACTGCAGATCGCCTCCGATGCCGCGAAATTAAAGAGCCAATTTATTAGCTCGATCAAATTATGAAAAAGTATTTATTCGGCCTATTGCTCCTGGCGGCTACTGCCTTGTCAGTCTCCACACAGAAAACGCAGGTTACCAAACCGTCTGCGGTCGAGACCAATATTCGTAAGGAGGTCGCGTATCTTGCCTCCGACAAACTCGAAGGCCGACGGACCGGCGAGGCCGGAGCGACGACCGCGGCGGGTTACATTGCAAATGGATTTGCGACTCTGAGCTTGAAACCCGGTGCCAGGACCAAGACCGGCAAATTTAGCTATATGCAGCTATTCCCGTACGTGACGGGGGTCGAGCCGGCGAAAACGGGAAACAATTTCACGCTCGAGTTGACCCAGGGCGACGGGAACCGGGTCAAGGTCGAAAATCTCGTTCCAGCCGAAGCGGTCGGTTTTTCACCGAACGGGACGGTCAGGAGTGCGGGCGTCGTGTTTGCGGGATATGGCATTTTGTCGAGCGAACTTAAGTTTGACGACTATAAATTTAACGACAAGGATATCGATGTCCGCGGCAAGGTGGTGCTCGTTTTTGACGGCTACCCCGACTACGACAGCCCGCAGAGCACCTTCAGGAAATTTGACGCCCGCACTAAAGCACTTATCGCTAAGGACAAAGGAGCGGTCGGTGTATTACTCATCTCACGCGAAGCCAAGTTCGAAGACGACAAACTCAACCAGCTCAAATACGATCAGACGATGGGCGAGGCGGCATTGCCTACGTTTGTCATATCGCGCAACACGGCGGAAAACATCCTCGGGGTAAAGACCGTCGATCTGGCAATGATCGAGAGCCTGATCGCGATGAGCAAGGACCCGGCGGTGAGGACCAATTACAGCTACCTCGACACGAAACCCGTGGTTAGCTTTAGTGTGCAGATGGTAAAGAAAAAGGCGGCGGCCTACAACATCATCGGCATCCTGCCCGGCACGGATCCGAAACTGAAAGACGAAGCCATTGTCATCGGTGCCCACTATGACCATCTCGGGCACGGCGGGCCGGGCAGCCTCGCTGCAAACTCTACGGAGGTCCACCACGGGGCCGACGACAACGCGTCCGGCACCTCCGCGATGATCGAACTCGCCCGAATTTTCAAGAACAAGGGCGGCAATAAGCGGACGCTCATTTTCGTCGCCTTCAGCGGCGAAGAAGAAGGCCTGCTCGGCTCCAAGGCGTACGTTGCCGATCCCGCCTGGCCGCTCGAAAAGACCGTCGCAATGCTCAATCTCGACATGGTCGGCCGGCTCAATGAGAACAAACTGAACGTCGGGGGCATCGGGACGGCGAGCGAGTGGAAGAGTCTTGTGCAATCAAGCAACGTCAACGACGAGGCGGGCCTAATAATCGCAAAACTTCCTGAAAGTAACAGACCAAAGAATGAGTCTGCCAACTTGACGAGATTCGCACTCGCGCTAAGCGATGACGGCTACGGACCGTCCGACCACGCTTCGTTTTACGGTAAAAACGTCCCTGTGCTTTTCTTTTTTACCGGCACGCATGCCGATTATCACAAGCCGTCTGATACTGCCGACAAGATCAACTACGTCGGCGAGGCAAAGATCGTCACGTACATCGCCGCCATCACCAGAGCGATAGACGAAAACCCGAAACGTCCGACCTTCACCGTTGCTAAGTCGACGGGAACGGGCGGCGGACGGAGCGGATTTAACATCTCGCTCGGCACCATTCCGGGTTACGGCGACAGTACCGACGGAATGGTGGTGGACGGCGTCCGCGACAATTCACCGGCATCGCGGGCCGGCATTCGGCCCGGTGATAAGATCGTAAAGCTCAATGGTAAGGACGTCCGCAATGTGGCCGACTACACATTTGTGCTCGGCACGATGAAAGCCGGCGAGGAATACGACATCATCGTCAAACGCGGCTCCGAACTGCTGCCGCTCAAAATAACGCCCGTAAAACGCCAGTAGGCAAAGAGGCAGAAACACGACCCGTCGGGAGTGTGCTGTTTTTCTATTATGACGCTAAACTTTTGCAAATTTCACGGTTTCGGAAACGACTACATCGTTCTCGAACGCTCGGCGATCGGTAATCGTCCCCTACCCGAGCTCGCCCGGGCGATCTGCGACCGGCATACCGGAGCAGGTTCGGACGGTATCGCGGTGCTCGAAAAGCTCGACGGTGGGGACGGCGACTATTCGTGCGAGATCGTCAACCCGGACGGCTCGATCGCCGGATTTTCGGGCAACGGCACGCGGTGCGCCGTCGCGTACCTCTATTATAAGGGGCTGTGGAACGATTCGGACCTGCGCCTGCGGATGAGCAGCGGCGTCAAGCAGTATCATCTGCTCGAGGGCGAGTCTGCGGGGCATTACCTTTTTCGTGCCGAGATCGGCAAACCGCGGTTTTTGAGTACACACGTACCATTCACCTCGGCCGAACCGCTCGACGAGGTGATCGATCGCGAGGTCGTGGTCGGCGACCAGGCGATACTCGTCTCGGCTGTAAATGTCGGCAATCCGGTCGCGTGCATTTTCGTTGAGAGCTTTGATTTCGACTGGCGCTCGATCGGCCGCGAGATGGAGTGTCACGCCGCGTTTCCCGAACGGGCGAATATTGTGTTCGTCAAGGTACTCGGCCGAGATGCGATCGAACTCCGCATCTGGGAACGCGGTGCCGGCGAGACCGCCGCATCGGGCACCTGCTCAAGCGCCGCCGCCGTTCTCTGCGCCCACACAGGGCGAACCGACCGGCACGTCTCGGTCCATTCGCCGGGCGGCATGGCTGATTTCGAGTGGCGCGCCGACGGCGAAATGATCCTCACAGGCCGAGCCGATCTCGCGTATTGCGGCGAATGGCCGCTCGATTGAGATGCTAGATCGAGATCACGCCGGCCGCCACCCACGGCCGCGGTCTGTCGAAAAGACCGGTGATCATTCCTCGCTGCCCTTTGCGGCAAATATCCGCAGGACGCTGTAAGCCAAGAGCCCCGCGGGGCCGAACATAAATGTCAGGAACAGGCACGGGATAACCAACACGTGCGAGACTCCCTTTTCCTGTGAATCACGCACTTCCCAACTCCCGACGAACAGGTCAAACGCGAGATAATGAATCCAGCCCGCGAGAACCGCCCACTCGTTCGTGAAGAGTTTCATTACCTCCGGCAGCGAACCAAACCCGCCCTCGGCCTTGCCGAAAAACAACACGATCAGGACCGCGTAGGCAACCGAAAGCAACAGCGGCACGCCGCCCGTTAGGACGATGATACGCGTATATTTCCAACGCGGTAGGATCGCGATCAGCAGCCAGCCAACGATGGCGACGAGGTTAACGACGACAAATATCTGTTCAGCCTTCATTGATTTCTCCGGTGGTCCATTTTTGGCTTACGTTTTTGATACCATGCCTCGTCACAAATTGCCAACCGCTATGAACGCATCGACCGCAAACCGAGCGGCCGTTTTTGATCGGGAGCGAGATCAAGCTGCACCTCGAGCACCCGCGTGTCGACCTTTTCGGTCGGGGGGTCGGTCCTGAAGTTTTTTCGGCCGAGTATCTGCCCGAACCGTACAACCTTTGCCTTAAACTTTTGCTGGCCGAATGCATCGGCCGTAGCATAAGCGGGTTGAATCTCCGTGATCTTCGCGACGTGGTTCTCATCGAGATCGATGCGGAACCGTGCAGAGGCCTCAGCGATCCGGGCATCAAATTCGCGGGCCTACGTCCCAGCCAGAGGGATCGCGGCCTCTGCCTTGGCACCGTCGTCCTGACGGGCTCTAGCGTTGACGACGTTGAAACTTTCGAGATTACCGGCGGCGGCGAAAAATGCAAAGACCTGCTCGCGGGGCAGTTTGAGCGTCAGGACGGGTGTCAGTGTGTCTGATCTGCCGCCTCGGTTTCTGGTTCGTGCCTCGCCGGCATTCCAAAGGACGACGTTACGCTGTCGTGCCGGCTGAGTTGAGACCGCCGGAGCTACCTTTCGATCCGTGTTTCGAGCTTTTCCTGCACGTCCTGTGGCAGGCTGCTCAGCAGATCGAGCCCGGTCCGGCGTTCGATCTCGCGGACCGTCGTGCGGTATTGCCGCCAGTTTGCCGCGGCGATGCCGGCAACGTTTGGCATATCGACCGCGATAACGCGTGCGGTCGAGTCGATCTTTTCATACCCGAGGCCGGCCGGGACGATGACGATGACCTTCCAACAATTGGTCGGGATCGTGATACGGCCCTTGATCCGGCCCGCGTCGCCATAGACGCCCGCAACGGAATACGTGTCCATCCCGCGGCGGACGTTCGAACGGGAATAAGATTCGAGCTTTTCCCACGGATACTGGTTCAGTTCGGGCGTCTGCGGAACGATGTTCGTTGTCTGAAAGGTTTCTTCATTCGATCTCGCGTCGCCGAAGCGGTCGGCGCTCGGCACGAGATGGCCGCGGTCATAACCGCTGCCTGTGTAGTCGGCGGACTGGACCCGTGTAAATCCGGCCGGCAACATCTGGTCCGGCATAAATGGCGGCCTACCGAGCTTTTGGCCCAGATCGGCGGCCCGTGTCCGCCACGCGACCCAATTTGCGGTTCCGCGGCTGTTATTGTACGAGAGTGCAAACGAATCGTGAATGATAAGATAGTTGTCCGGATGTGTCGCGTCGGCGGTGGCACCGGACGGGTTCCCGAGGCCCAAATGGACGCTCGTAGCCTGAATATCGGGCTGGCCGTCACCCGAACTGCCGCGGCCGCTTTGATCGGTGACAAATGAGCCGTTAGACACGGACAAAACGAACATGACGATCAATGCCGTGCGTGGTGCGATTCGGATTATCGATCGGAACATATTGCCTCTGACAGAAAGTCTACCAAAATCCGGAACGCGGGCCGCACAGCGATTTTGCCAAAACTACGATAAAATATTATCAGTGAGCGAAAAAGTACATATTACAGGTCTCAGCCAGGCGGAGTTGGTCGAGGTTGCCGCCAATTTCGGCGAGCCACGCTACCGTGCAAACCAGATCTTCAAGGCGGTTCATCAGCGGCGTTTGCGTGTGTTCGACGAGATCACAGACCTGCCCAAAAAGCTGCGAGAGAAACTCGAAGAGGCGGCCGATATATCGCGGCTTTCGATCGAGTCTAAGTTTGTTTCGGTAGACGGCACCCGGCGCTACCTGATGAAGACGATGGACGGATTTCCGGTCGAGACGGTCTTTATCCCGACCGAGAGCCGCGACACGATCTGTTTTTCGTCACAGTCGGGCTGCCCGCTCAAGTGCGATTTTTGCCTAACCGCCAAGCTCGGCCTGCTCCGCAACCTGACGGCAGGCGAGATCGTCGAGCAGATCATAATCGTGCTAAATGATGTCTACGGTGTAAACGGCGAGACGCCGCACGGGACCAATCTCGTCGGAATGGGTGCTGGCGAGCCCTTTCTGAATTTTGCAAATCTGATCGCTGCTCTTGAGATAATGTCGTCTGAGGATGGCCTGTTTATCGTCCCAAACCGCGTGACGATCTCGACGGCCGGCATCGTGCCGCAGATATACGAGTTTGCCAAACTCGAGAATCGCCCACATCTGGCGATCTCGCTGTCATCCGCCCGTGACAGTCTGCGCGATACGCTGATGCCGATCAATAAACGCTGGAGCCTGGACGATCTGATGACCGCGGCTAAGGAGTTTGAGGGTAGCTTGCGGCGCGGCGAACGGTTTACATTTGAGTACGTGATGCTCGGCGGCGTCAATGACAGCGACGACGACGCCACGGCTCTCGCGAAATTGCTCGACAGCTATCAGCTATCACGGATCAAGATAAACCTGATCCCGCACAACGGTGCCGAGCAGCTTGATTACCGTGCTTCGACACCCGACCGCGTCGACCGTTTTAAGAAGATACTCGAATCTCGCGGCGTCTCGGCGTACGTTCGCCAACCACGCGGCAGCGACATCTACGCCGCCTGCGGCCAACTCGCGGCGATGGGGGCCGAGAGTGAAAATGTGAAAATGTGAAAAAGGGTAAAAGTGAAAAAGTCGCATTCTGTCCAACACCGACTTTTTCCCTTTTCCACTTTTCCCCTTTTTCACCTTACGAAAAGATATGGAATTTTTGATACCTGGCCTTTTACTCGTCGCGGTGATGGTCTATCTTTCGACCAAGATCAAGCGGACCGCAGCGGCGGCGTTCGAAGCGGAACGGGTCGAGACAGACGAATTTTCTATCGATAAGCCCGAGGGCTTTCTAAACGTGCTCAATCTCGCTCCGGGTCTAAATCTCGACATTTACTCGAAAGACTTTGGTACCGAAGGAGCAGTTAACTACCGAGCAGCTCGAGTCGAACTTCGAATTTATGCTAATCGGACGATCAAATACGCCACCACGGCGATAAAGGATACGGTAACAGTTAGATCGGAGGTCGCAGCGGTCTTCGATGGCCGCAGATACGTTGTCTGCGAGGCAGAGACGTTCGAGAATGATCACAATTTTCGCGAACTTTATAAATTGACGGAAAAGGAAGGCCGGGTTTTCGAGCTCAAGCTACGGCTACTCGGGTCGGCCGAGGACGACCTCGCGGATCGGGCCGATCAGATGTTTACTAGTTTTAGGGTGAAATGAAAGCATCGCTACGGCGCAAAATTTCATCAGGTAAGTGATATGAAAAAACGCATCATTAAATCATTTGGTTTGATCCTGTTTCTGGCAGCGGCCGGAGCACTAACGGCCACCCACGCTCAGTCGGTTACCGGTTCGATCGGAAACGGCACGGTGACACGCGGCACCGCCGCTAGGGCTACCGTCGTTCTCAATATACCGGGCGGCCTGCACGTCAACTCGTCCCGTCCGAACAGCGAGTACGCGGTTGCCACGTCCGTACGGGCCACATCGGGCGGCGTCAAGATAGGTGCCGTGACATATCCGCGTGGCGTGAACCGGAAATTTGCCTTTTCTGAGAATTCGATCAACGTGTATGAGGGCCGGGCAACATTTACCTTTCCTGTCACAGTACCGGCAAGTTTTAAGGGAAATTCGATCTCGGTCCGCGTCGCGGTCAAATATCAGGCGTGCACGGAAGAGGTTTGCTATCCCCCAAAGACCAAGGACGTAACCCTCACCGCGCGCGTAAGATGAGACGACTCACGCTCTGCCGATAACCGACATCAGGCGGCCGGTCTTGCCGTATTTTCGCTTTTCCAGACGATAAGTGAAAAACAGGTCCGGCCTTTCCATTGTGCAATACGGCGATGTGTAAATGTTTGCGATTTTGACACCGGCGTTTACCAACTGGTCGCGATTAGCCATGTGAAGATCGACGAGTGCATGCCCCTCGCGTGTCGGACTGAAATATTTGTCCGCACCGGCAATGTTCGCGGCAAAATCATCGATCACGTCCTGCCCGATCTCATAATTGCGGCCGCATGCCGCCGGGCCGATGGCCGCTATGAGGTCGCTCGGATCGGTTCCAAACTCGGACTGCATTTTTGCGACAGCTTTAGCAACGATCGACCGAACCGTTCCGCGCCAACCTGCGTGGATCGCGGCGTACGCTCGGGTAACCGGGTCGCCGATGATAACCGGCACGCAGTCGGCCGTCTTGACGCCGGCGAGGATACCGCCGAGATCAGAGGCGACCGCGTCTGCCTTTTCATCTGATTCCTCCATCTCGTCGATCGTTCGGATCGTCTTTACCGCATCGCTGTGCACCTGCCAGACGGTCGCAAGTTGCCGGTCGCCGTCAAATAGCGAAAGAAATCGCCGGCGGTTTTCGTAGATATTCTCAGCCGAATCTTCGCTAAATCCAGCTAGATTGAGGTCGCCCGCCGGAAAATCAGACACGCCGCCGAGCCGCGTCGAAAAGCCGTTGACGAAACCTGCTTTCTCGAGCGGACGGCACACGAGCACCTTTACCCCGCCGCGTTCTCGCCAATAAAACCCCGAATCTGCTAAAGTTTGTTCGTCGGGCAATTGTGCACCATTTATGATCGTATCCACAGGCATAGACATCGTTGAAGTTTACCGTATCAAAGAAACGATGGCGAGAACACCGCGCTTTGCGACACGCGTTTTCACCGACGGTGAACGGACGTATTGCGACAGCAAGGGCGTCGCGGCGTTTCAGAGCTATGCCGCCCGCTTTGCTGCCAAAGAGGCGTTTCTGAAGGCACTAAAGACCGGTTGGCGAGGTTCCATTACGTGGCAGGATATCGAGGTCGTGCAGGACGCTGACGGCGTTCCCTGCCTAAAAATATCCGGCCGGGCCCGCGAGCTGCAAGACGCTCTCGGAGCCGACCGGATCCATATTTCGCTATCGCACACCTCAGACCACGCGATCGCCCAGGTCATCCTCGAAAAAAGCTAGTTCGCGGTCGGTTTCGGCGGCGGAGCGTCCAGGTTAAAGAATGCGACGGGTGCATCGTGATCGGACAGACGCTCAGGCCTCGTTCCGTCCGAACTGTAAACCGCCGGAAAATCGGCGTCCAGACGAGCGTAGCCAAACTTGGCAATCCGCTTCATTGCCGCCTGACTGATCAGAACGTGATCCAACACCTGTGCCGAGCCGTCGTGGACGTAGCTGTAACGGGATTTTACATCGAGCGCAAATACGAGATCGGTCAGACCGGTCTGATAGGTTGCCTTGGCCGGAGTCATAACGTTCGCATCGGGCTTGCCTCTCAGCGTTCCGATAAGGTCGTTGAAACCGTCGCTAAACTGAAACGCGTTGAAATCACCGCAGACGATCAGGCGTTCGTCCGGCATCTCTTTTTGCCGCTGGGCGATAAAACTGGCCAGCCATTCGGCTTCCTGGACGCGTTTTTGGCGGACGCGGTCGCCGCCCTCGGCGTTATCGATTCCAAGATAGGATTTCAAATGGTTGACGATCACCGTTAACGGAAAAGGCTGATTGGTTTTGGCATCCTGCACCTCGACGCGGATCAAAAACGGCGGCCGGTCGAATAGCGAGGCGTCGCCTTTCGAGTCCTTGAAGTCGAGTTTGACATCCTTTGCCAGTTGTTTGGTGTCGATGACCTTGACCTTGGCCGATTTGACCAAAAAGCCCGAGTCGATCCCGCGCATATCGTTTCCTTCCTCGAGATACGCTTCGTACTTTGGGTTTGGCTGGTTCGCCGCGACGGCGTCGGCGTTGATCTTATCAGCGAGTTTCTTTAGGGTTACGAGGTTTTCGACCTCCTCGACGGCGAGGACATCGGGCATCGAGAGCACGTTGCGTACCGCCAGCGAAGCCTTGTTCAGCCGCACTTGAAAATACTCTTTCGGAAGTATCGTTTCCTTTTCGACGTTTGACGAATTTCGCTCATCGTCGAAGAAATTTTCGATATTAAAGCTCGCAACCGTTGTCTCTCGCTCGCCGGCTGCAGACACCTTGACAAAGGTCGTATTACCCGAGACGACCGGCGGATTGGCAGCGTCGACGAGCAGCGTGTAATGACGGTAGCTATAGTCGATCACGCCGGTCAGATTCTTGACGGTTGCACCCGCGGTGACGTCGATCGTTTTTGCTCCGGTCTGAGCGTCGCTATCGACACGCAGCAGTTCCGGATTGGTGTCAAAGAACGGGATCGTTTGCGGCAGTTTTAGGGCAAGGGCGACAAACAGATCTACGCCGGGTTCGCGAAACGGCCGCGGTGTCCCGGCCAATACGCCAAAAAATACACCGTCCGAACGCGTAATTCCGGTCTTATCGTCTGTTCGCCCGCCCGTCGGGGCAACCACATTGAGCGTATCGACCTTGACCCGCATCCCCTCGTACCGCTCCATCGTATCGATCTTTTGCGGATTAAGATCATTTGCCGTCAGGACGATCGGTGCCGGCAGCGGGTTATTCTTTGAGATCGTCCGTATCGTCGGCTTGACGATCTCGGTTATCGTAAAGCCGTATTTCTCGGAACGCGGCATAAATTCCTGCACCGTTCCCGTCACGTCTACCATATCGCCGATCACGCCCGAATACTGGGCGTTCTGCCCGCTGAAAACATAAACGCCCTCTGATGTCAGCGGGTTTGCGTCAACCTTGTCGTCCGGTGTCTGGATAAACACGCCGTTCTTAATAACAGCGGTAACTACCCCGGTCGTGTGGACGATCTGGCCTTCGAACGGCGACATATACTTGTCGCCCTGGATGGCCGCGATCGAGGCGTCCTTTTGTCCGTAGGCAGTTGCCATCGCACACACAATGGCAACCGAACACAGGACGATAGAGCGGGCCGCCCTGTTCAAAAACAGACGCGGCCCACGGTTATTACAAGATCTACTTAATTTTGGACCAATGTTTATGGTCATAATTCATCACCCCGCGGCACGATTTGCCGCAAATCCTCAACTACTGCGTGTCGACCCTATATTTCAACATCGAGCGCACTCCCGGCCGAATATTTGTGAAGAATGTGTAACCGGTAAGCTGCTCGATCTTACGGACACTCACGCGAAAACTCTGCCATGTTCCGCTGATGCTCTGGCTGTTGGGCATGATCACCGCAATTACACGCGTGTTCTTGGAGATCCGATCAGCGTCGTTAGATCCCGTCGGTACAACCAATACGATCTTCCACGTCCACGCGGGAACAACGACATGCCCGCTCGCAATTGTATTGGTGACTCCGCCCGTGGAACCGGTGCCGCCCTGGCCTGCGCCACCGGCATAAATATAGACCTCATTAGCACCCGAACTTATGAGCCCGCGAATATAGTTTTCCATATCGTTCCATTGCCCCTGATTATTAGCCGGTGCCTGGGGAACGAAATTGGTCATCAGGAAAGTCGCTGAGTTGTCGGTAACGCTTGACGTGCGGTCACCCGACGGGCACATGTGGCCCCGATCGAAACCGGATCCCGAATAATCGGTCGACTGAACCTGGTACCAACCCGCGGGCAGCGACGGGTCGTTACGGTATGTGTCCTGACGCGGCGTCGAACCGATCCAGGACGAATCGAGATGCCACGCGACCCAATTCGGAATGCCCTTGTCGCGGTCATATGACATTACGTATTGATTACGCTCAAGGAGATAATCATGCGGGTTGTTGACGTCTACCGTTGCCTGCGTCGGCAGACCCAGAGCCTCGTGCTCGGCAGGTGTGTGAGCAACGGCGACCTGTACATTAAGCGAGATCGTACCTGAACCGCTTCTGCCCTGTGCGTCACCGATGGTGACGGGGAGCGATTTGATACCTTGGGCCGTTCCGGCACTAACGTTGGCGTTAAATGTAAAAGTGTTCCCGGTCGAATTTGTGAACGGTTGTGCAACACTGCCGCCGACGCTCGAAAGGTTGGCCGAAACGGTGATACCTGTACTCGTCGGTGCGGTGCCGGGAGTAACATTGAAGGTCAATAATGACGTGCCCCCCGGTGCGATAGTGCTCGGACTAGCGCTGCCGGTGCCGGTCGGGTTCGACGTGCCCTGGACGGTTAGGCCAATGCTGCCCGTACCTATTCGCGTCTGAGCGTCAGCTACGGTAAAGCCGAATGACTTAGCACCGGCGGTCGCATCGCCCGGTACCGTCACGGAGTACGAAAAAACGTTGTCGCTCGGCGTTACATCGCCGTTGGTGCCGTCGTCAAAAAACTCCTGAGCAGCCAAACCGCCGATCGACGTAAGGTCAGCCGTAACGGTCAGTCCAGTACTCGTCGGGTTTGCTCCGGGCGTCACAGTTACTGTCAGAAGCGACGTTTGTCCCGGCAAAACTGATGACGGATTAGAGGCTCCGGAGCCAGCGGGATTGTTATTGGCGGTGCACTGGGTCGCAGCGGTAGCCGTGTTTCGCGGAATCGGATTGGTAACAACGTCAAAATCGTTAGTGTTGTTGTCGGTGTCAGTACAACCGGCCGTCTTACGGACGGCTCCCTGGGTCGAGACGAGTGCAACGCCGTTGTTAACCGCCGTTCCACCCTCGCCGTTGCCCGCAGTTCCGTTCCCCGCTGCACCATACGCAACCCAATCTATGAAAGCGGCAAGTTGTGTCGGAGAACAAGGCGTGGCCGTAGCTCCGCAGCTGTTCGCAGGGAGTTGGGAAGCCGTGACGATCCCGATCTTTCCGCTCGATCCCGACATGCTGATATTGATCGTTGTTGCGTCGGGCGTGATCGGCAATGGCGTCGCACCGCCACCTGCGTTTAGCTGGACGAGATAGTACTGTCCGGGTGCCAAGGTGACGTTGGGAAAGGTAAAT
>JAYVUD010000138.1:0-48375 GCA_043788335.1 Chloracidobacterium sp.
AAAAGCCCCGGCACTAAACCGCCGGGGCTTTTCTTTTATACTATCGAGTCCCCGTATGCACCGGAGGATGATATCCCCACCAGTTGAATCGTCGCGTCCGCCTCGATGAAATTCATGAATTTTCGCATGACGGTGTCTACGTTTCTTTCTCGCGTTTACTTTATAATACGGTCGAGTTATAAAGGAACACATGATGAACACGGAACAAGAAGTCGTTATGCCCGCCAGGGTCCGATCCAAACATAAGACCCTACTGTGGGTCGCACTCGTCACGCTGGTCGCCGCCCACCTGGCACTCGTACTCGCCTTCACTTCGTCCTTCTTCGTACTCCCCTTCATGGCCCCCTGGTATCAGGCCGTCCCCACCATGACCTTCATCTGGTTCTTCTCCACCAGTAAAATAGAGTGCAAGTTCACCGCACTGGAGAATTGCCTACGCAAGTCCCTCGGCCTCCGTACCATCGGAGGCTTCGTCGGACATTATTTCTACAAGCCCGTCCGAATACTCGTTCGCAAATACACAAGACCCCGAGTGACAGGAGATGGTGATGGAAGAATTGCGTGAAATCGAAATGAATTTGAAGGTGATCGAGAAATGCACCCCCGTGCCCTCAATCGCGAAATGCCCATGTCCGATGAAGACCAAGGCGAATGAATTCATCTCCTGTATGACGCCGTCGATGCCATCAGGGTGTCCGTAAATAAGGTGCGGGGCTATATCCTTGAGCAATGATCGGCCCGCACCGCCTCGATCTCCCTCATGCACGCCGCCCTCTGCTCCCCCTCCAACTTCGCAATCACCTTGTCCCCCCCACCGATCCAGCAATATCCCCATCCTCGCCCGTGCCTTCACCTTCTTCAACTTGTTGGTGCCCACCCAGCCGAACGCATTCCGATCCTGCTTGCTCATGCCCAGCAATAGCATCAGCGGGCGGGAAACCAAATAGTCCTTCGTCCGCTCGTGCCTGTCAGGTAACTCCCGCCCGCACCAGAAACAACCCATCAATCCCCCTCCACCACCCTCTCCTCCACCGGCTCCGATACGACCGGCGGGCGACTCGACGCCATTATCCCGCCCATACCCACCTGACAGTCCACCCAGCAGTCCTCGCATAAACACCCATACGCACTCCTCGCCTCCGCTCGCTTGCATCGCTCACACTTCACCGGATAGACTCCTCACATATGAAGACCGCCATATCTGCGTCGATACGGCTCGAGGATATAGCCCCGCTCGAGGATATAGCCCCGCACTCGCACATATGCTCCGGGATATAGCCCGACACCACGCATATGCACCACAACTCGTGTCCACATGCACATGCGTTAATAGCGGTGTGCAGCCCCCCATTTCCGGGGTGTGCAACCCCTTTTTTACGGGATGTGCAGCACCTATTCTACCCCGTGTGCAACCCCTTTGTATAGTGAGGCCAGCTTCTCCCGACGCGATTCCATCGCCGAACGCCCTGCCTCCCTCCGGGCCGACACCGAACTCCGCATCAGGGCCACCGCCAGCCGCCCCCACACATCCCCGCCCCACTCCGCTTTTTCCCTTATGAACCGCTCCACATCCGCCGTCAGGCACCCCGCACTCACCATCCCCTCCACACGCCTCAGCCACCCCGCCTCGACCACCCTCCACACACGCCCGGACCCCTCCATCTCCGGTATTAACACCCTCCGCGTCCAGTCCAGTGTCGCCTCCGTTGCAACGTCGGCCACAGCCGCCATCATCACCTTGAACTCCAACTCGCTCACTTTGCCCATCCCACACCCCCGTATCACATCCACACCATTCTACCCCACACAACCCCCTCTTTCGCCACAAAAACACCGAAAAGCACCCAAAAATTGTGTAGCACCTAAGTCCTGATGTGCAGGGTGTTTAGATAGGCATTCCGACGGGGGCGTATTTTCTTGTGGAAGGGAACGCTTAGCCGCCCTCCTAAACAGCGAAAAATTCCAAACAAAATTACTTGTTGGAGACTTTTCCAAGTCATTTGGAAATATTTCCAGTCAGATTTTTTGTTTATCTGACGCTATAATTAGGTATGGTAAAATGCAATTTGTGTAAGAGGGTTTTCGAGTATCGCCGGAAGGACCGAGCCACTAAGGAAGTGTGCGGTTCGTGTATGGCAAACAGGCATAGATTTGCTTTGAAATGGGCATGTGTTAACTACAAAGGGGGCTGTTGTCAGTTGTGTGGGTATAAACGATGTTTGCGGGCATTATCGTTCCACCATTTGGACCCGTCGCGGAAAGATTTTTCTTTCGGCGGCAGCCACAACCTGGCGGCTTCTGTAATCAAGGCCGAATTGGACAAGTGTGCTTGTTTGTGTAAGAATTGTCACGAGGAGATCGAGGACGCACTGGAATGGCATCCTGAAGCGGCCATACTCGCGAAAGTGAAGAGGGTGGCGGCGGAATGGGTGGCGGGGGAATGGACGTTCAGTAGGGCGGCTTGGAAAGAGCATCACCCGGCCCAGCTAGGCGGCGGCGTTCAAGGCAATGCCTCTGCTGGCAGCGACGATTTGCACGTCGAAACGGTATCAGACAAGTTGTCTTGCTGTTAAACGGAAGCGTCATTATCGGACGTAGTGTACAAACGTACATGAAAAAACCCCGGCGGGAGCAACAGCCCGCCGGGGTCTACTGATGGATACGGTACTGCAAACCCATCCCACTAGCTTCGCGTATATTACCACGAACCCGCCTAATTGTAAAGTAGAAAGAACCCGGCACCTGACCGCCCGATGTGCAGCCCTTTTTTCTCGCCGATATACACGAGTATATGTTCGGGGATATATCTCCGAGGTCAGGGCGAATACCCTGACCGGGGCAGACCGAAGTATCGATAAAGTAAACAATACCAGACCGGGGCAGACCGGGGTTGATTATTTGTCGATTTCCTGGGTTCAGGCAATTGTACCCTAGACGAGGCGAGGAAATGGACGGGGGGGCGGCGGATCGCCGTTCCGGGTAACGTAGTCACGCTACCACTTCGTTTATTTTAGTGAACCAGGCCGGATGATCCCGGTCTACCATCGCGACAACCTGCGTGGAGAAGAAAATGAACTGGCTGGACATCGGACACGGGCCTAGCGGGGTCGCCTACATCATCAAAGAGGCGGGCCTGGAAGTCGCCCCGCCGGGGATCGAGACGGACGACCTGCACGGGGACCACGACGAGGACCGTGCGGTCATGTACAAGGGGCGGGCGGATGACGTGCTACGCATCGTCAGCATAACGGAAGAGTGGGGCGGGGACGAACGATACGCCCTCGAACTCATCGGCATGGAATGGCCGGGCTACAAAATGATTTGGTTTTAATTCGTGAACCGGGGTCGATGATCCCGGTCTACCGTCGCCCAATACGGAGAAAAGAATGCAAATGATTCGAGTGTTTTTCGGCGAGGACGACCCGATGGGGGAGCCTTGCCCGACGACGGAACAGCGGATGGCGGCGGTGAACGCCGGGTTCACGGACTTCGTGGGGAACGAGCGGGCCATCAAGAAGTTGAAGGCGTGGGCGTTCGACGCCCTTGGACGCCCCGACCATGTGTGCCGGGAACTGGCGTTCGCCTTCTACGGCCCGGCGTCCGTCGGCAAGACGACGCTGGCGAGGCTGTCGGCGAAGCTGGTGGACCTGCCGCTGGCTGAAATCAGCCCGAAGGCCGTCAAGAGCATGGACGACGTGCTGCGTGAGGTCGAGCGGGTGTTGGAGGTCGAGGGTCTGCCGCTGGTGGAAGTGGTCCGCCGGAAATACTACGTCCTGCCGCCTATGGTCATCTTCATCGACGAGGTTCACGCCCTGTCGAATACGGTGGTCCAGGGGCTTCTCAAGGCGACGGAGTACAACGACGCCACGATGGTCACGGAGTCGGGCAAGACGGTGAATTGCCACAACGTATGCTGGATGATCGCCACGACCGACGAGGGGCGTCTCTTCGACGCCTTCCGTACCCGGTTCAACTCGATCAACCTGAAGTACCTGAGCAAGCCGGAAATCGCCCGGATCATCAAGAACGCCAACCCGGATTTTAGCCAGGAAGTCTGTTCCCTGGTGAGCCACTACAACGGGAGGGTGCCCCGCAAGGCGTTGGAGTTCGCCCGGTACATGCGGCTGGTGCAACAGATGGAGCCTGACCGTACCTGGGCGTCGGTCGCCGAGGAAGTGGCGGCGGACGAGGGTATCGACAAGTACGGAATGCACGAAACGCACCTACGCATCCTCACGGCCCTGGGCCAGACTCCGATTGCCAAGAACCGCATCGTCAACGTGGCGGGGAGCAAGACCGAGGAAGTCGAGCGGTTCGTCATGCCGTGGTTACTGACCGACACGGACGATCAACCGGCCTTCGTCCGCGTCACGTCGAAGGGCTACACCATCACCGAATCGGGGCTTGCCGAACTGGACAAGCGGGCCATCCCCCACAAGGGGGCGGCGGCTCTGTCCAGGGCGGCTTGACCGCCAGAAGGGGCGGGGGGCTTCGGACCCCCGCCCCTTCTGACTAACCCTGTATAGGGTACAAATGTCGGAGGAATCTTTCAAACAATTGTACCCTAGAGGTATAGGGTACAAATGTCGGAGGAATCTTTCAAACAATTGCACCCTAGAGGCCGGGTCGAACAAAACGGGAGACTGGTACTATGACGACTTTCATCGTGTGGCAATTCTGCTACGGCGACATAGACGAGAACGGCGACAATATGATTTTCGGCGTCTTCAACGGGACGCCCGAGGCGGCGGATGAAATGCTGGCGAAGCTGAACAAGGGGATGGTTAGCCCCCTGTATTCCATGACCAAGCCTCCCGTAATCACGACGGATAACGTCCTACGGGATTAACCATCGGAATAATTCGTGAACCGGGGAGGCGTTCCCCGGTCTACCATCGCGGACAACGAAACACATAGGGGACTGAAAATGTTCATGATGAATCAGCGGGTGCGGTTCGACGTGACTCTTGACGGCTCGAACGAGCAGGGCGGGGTTATCGCCGGGGGGCCGACGCTCCTCCGGGGTCACAACCTCTGCTGGCCGATCAGCCTTGACGACGGGTTCTTTTCGGCGGACGGCAAGACCTACATTTCCGTGATGCTGGTGAACGGGGAGGGCATCAAGGCGGCGTCGGACGTGGTGCCGGTCACGGAATGAAAGTCGTGAACCGGGGTCGCCCACCCCGGTCTACCATCGCGAAGAACGCCACAATAAGGAGAGACAGAAATGGCTACCATCACGGTGACGCCCGCATATGGCAGAGACTACAAGACGGCGAAGGAAGTCGAGGCCGATTGGGAGGCCGGGAAGGACTTCCGCATCAGCGATATGAGCCACCCGAACGACGGGTCTTACGTCAACAAGCAGGACGCCCCCAAGGGCGGCACGATCAAAATCCGCTTCGCCCGGCTGACGAAAATCGCAAGCATCGAATGCTAATTCGTGAACCGGGGACGCCCACCCCGGTCTACCATCGCGAAACAAACATAGGGAGACGAACATGACTTTACTTCTGGGCGGCGTCTACGAGGCCGGGCGGATAATCAACGTGAACGGCAAGGCGTACCGGGTCACGTCGGTCGAGCCGGGCGACCTGGGGTGCTTCCCCGGCGGCAGGGGTGTACGGAAGTACGCCGTGGAGAAGGTGGCCGACAAGATCCTCACCGTGGGTGAGTGTGCCCGGATGCAGCTAGGCGAGACGCTGGCGAGCATCGAAGCGAACGACTGGTAATAGGAGGGAAGCATGACCGCAAAGCAACGCCTACAGAGGCTAGAGTTTCTTACGAACTGGTTCGTCGAGATAGTTGACGGGGTGAAGCCCCCGTACACCAACAAGCAGTTCAAGGGCATCGTGGGGATGATGAAAACTACGCTCGCCGCTGGCGGGCAGTTCAAAGAGAAATACAAAGAAAAGTCGTGAACCGGGGACGCCCTCCCCGGTCTACCATCGCGAAACGAACATAAGGGGACACGATGGGCCGGAAACACGTCTGCGACATCGAGAAGGGCGGGCATTACTGGAAACTCTACGACGACGGGCGACTCCATCGGGGGGACTTCTTCTCCTCGGACCAATGGAAAGTCATGGGGGCCGTCGAGCGAAACAACTTCGGCCACGTCATCAAGGCGTATAGCCTCGAAGAAGTGCTGACGTTGGGGTCGGCGATTCCGTGGCGGTTCAAGAACGGCAAGCAACGCACGTTCATAATGGACCTGGACCACGGCCAGATACGGGAGTGGCGTAACCCGACGCACAAGGTCATCGGGCCATTGAAAAACAATTCGTGAACCGGGGACGCCCACCCCGGTCTACCATCGCGAAGAACGAACACATAGGGGATCGAAGATGAACAAGACTTGCTCGGCGGCGGACCTGGCGACGTTAATCGAGGCGAGGGTCGAGGCGAGCGAGCCTCAGACGATGATCGTGAACTACCTCCGCACCCGTGAGGGCAAGCCGCTGACGATCCGTGACGAGAAGGCGTTGCGGGAGTTGACGGGCGACGTAGAACTGTACATTAGGAAGCAGTACGGGATGACCCACATCGAATGGGGCGGCTACGGTCGGGCCAAGGGGTACAAGGGCGGATCGCTCCTGATCGCCCACTCCACTACGGGCGTGACGGTCAAGATGGAGAACGTGGAGCGTCACAACATCGCATACTTCGGGGCGGCGGTGGATCGGAACGCCAAGCGTAAGAAGGCGTTGGACGACACGCCGACGCTCGAGCGTGTCGTCTTCCTCTCGAAACAACTGCTAGAGGCCAAGGCCGAGCTAGAGAAGCTGATGGAGTACGGGACACCGCTGGAACCCGACCGATACGCCGTCCGTGAGGCGTTGGGGCTGGACGAAAAATCCCGCTAATTCGTGAACCGGGGACGCCCACCCCGGTCTACCATCGTGAAGAAAACTGACATAGGGAGAGCCGATGAGCAGGAAAATTTACGTCAAGGTCCGTGTGAAGACGTTGGTCCCGGTGGTCACGGAGGTCGATCTGATCGTCCGGGCTGACTCCGATGCTAACATCGAATGGGCGATCAAGTCATACCTGAAGGGCAAGCCCTATGGGAAAGCGGACGTGGAAGACGTTGGGGGTCACGAAGTCGTCGAGATCAACGGCACAGAGCCGCCCGCCGACGACTACTCGGAGGCGTCCGAACATTTGCCCTACGCCGTGGACGAACTGGTCGAGGCCCATAAGGGTACGCTGGTCAGTTTCGTCGTGGAAGATTCCAAGTAATTCGTGAACCGGGGACGCCCACCCCGGTCTACCATCGCGAAGAACGAACACATAGGGGATCGAAGATGAACAAGAACACTTTCAAGCTCACCGACGCCGCCATCCCGCCTGAAGTCGAGCGGATCGCCACGAAGTACGGCAAGGTCATCGTGTGCAAGCGGTTCGAGGCCCGCAACTGGCGTAAGGCGGTCAAGCACGGCTTCGCCATCGAGACTGATAGGGGTGTCCTTCTCGTCGAAGACGACTGCACCCTCGTCCAGGGCGGCGGCATGGTCAACGCCTGGGGCGTTTCCTTCGTCGGGGACGGGAAACTCGATGACGCCGTTAGTGGCATGTACTGCCATACGATCATCAAAGTCAGTTTCTTCGGCCACAACATCGCCAAAGGCGGAAAATAAAGTCGTGAACCGGGGACGCCCACCCCGGTCTACCATCGCGAAACAAACACATAGGGGGTCGAAAATGATTCAGACGTACATCATCTGGAAGTCGGTCGAGGACCGGAACGTCAGCGACGTGAACGACGTGGCGGGCCTGTTCAAGGGCACCTACGAGGAGGCGGACGCCGTGATCGAACGGCTCAACAAGGCCGACCCTTCGGTCAAAGAGGGGTTCCTCGGGCGGGTCCGCATCGGCTACTGGCGTAGCGAGCCGAATTGGCTGACGCCTTCGGCCATCAAGGAATTGGAAGAATGCCTCGCCTAATTGGTGAACCGGGGACGCCCTCCCCGGTCTACCATCGCGATACAACCCCGAAGTCGCCGTAGCTATCGGGTCAACATGACGTACTCTCGCGAAGAAAGGTGGGCAGAGCAATGAAGCCATAACAGACGGCCCTTGACCCCGGTTGCCACCAGGCCGGGGATTTAACACCCTTGCGGACCTTCGCCGTTTAGTAGGGGATGGGGCACACTAACGAGGGATCGCCAGCGGACGGACCAAACCGACAGGCCGGAAGGTTAGGGTAATCGCTGGCGGCGTGAAATGGCCCGCAAAGGCTGGAAGGCCGATAGGGGAGTCGGGGGCCGGTGGGGGCCGCTCGACTCCCCGTTTTTTCGCGAAACACTCCTGGGTACAAAGGTCTAAGGGGCGACCTCAGATCATTGTACCCTAGAGGGCAGGGCGGGAACATTTCCTTCGGCAAGCTGGGGTTCATCCTCCTGCAAGTCATCGTCGAAGACGAGAAGGGGGAGCGGCTGACGTTCAAGCTGAACGCCAGCGACGGCCTGACCCGCACGAAATTCCACATCGTCCACCCCTCCACCCTGGAGTACCCCACGATGACCGTGGGTGAGGGGAAGCGGCGTCGGAAGGTGGAGGACACCTTGGCGAAGAAAGTCGTCGTGCCGGGGGAGAAGGAGACGTATGACGAGGCGGGATTCGTCCGCCGGGTCAAGCTGGTCGGCGACGAGTTGGCGAATACCATCCTCTCGGAGTTCGCCAAGACGTTCGCAAAGGCCGTTGAGAAAATTGCGGCGTAATTCGTGAACGAACGAACCATAGGAGAGTCGAAATGGCAAACAACACGCCCGTCGAAGGAATGGGCGTCACGCTTGGGGTCGGGAGCGACCGATACCCCTGGACGGTATCCGCCGTCCTCGGCCTTAAGCGGATCGTCGTCCAGCGTGACCAGTACAGGCGTACCGACAAGAACGGGATGAGCGAGTCGCAGACTTACGAATTCACCCGTGACCCGGACGGTTCGACCCGGACGCTCACGCTCCGCAAGAACGGGCGATGGGTGGAGGTCGGGGAGTCGATGAACGGGGGCGGGTCGTGGGGCGTCGGGCACCGGGATGCCTACCAAGATCCGCACTTCTGAGGAAAGTCGTGAACCGGGGACGCCCTCCCCGGTCTACCATCGCGAAGAACGAAACACATAGGGAGAATCGAATGAGCGTCAGCATCGCAATCGACAGTGGCAGCGACACCATCGACAGCCGGGACGTGATCGAACGCATCGAAGAAATGAAGGGAGAGCGGGAAGCCCTGGAAGAGGCCGTGACGGAAGCCCGTGAAGCCCTCGCCGCCGTGAAGAGGCCGAAGAAGGCTCTCAAGGTGGCCCTGGTCGAAGCGGCCATCGCCTTGGACGAGTGGGACGCCGACAACGGGGACGAGTTGAAGTCGCTCCGAGAACTCAACGACGAGGGCGACAAAGCCTCCGGGGAGTGGGAGGACGGGGCGACCCTCATCAACGAGGACTATTGGGATGACTATTGCATGGGCCTAGTGCAGGACATCGGCGACCTCCCCCGTGACCTCCCCGACTATCTCGTCATCGACTGGACGGCGACCGCCGCCAACCTTTCGCAGGACTATACGCAAATCGAGTGGGACGGGAATACCTTCTACGTCCGCTAAATTGGTGAACCGGGGACGCCCACCCCGGTCTACCATCGCGAAGAACACCAACATAGGGAGAGAGAACGATGAACTGGCTTTCCATTGCGGATTGGGCAAGCTCCAAACGCTGTCAAGAGTCCCGACACTACGGCTCTTGCAAGTGCGGCAAGAAGACTAACCCCTGCGAAGTCGAAAAGGCCATCCGCCGGTCCTGCGAGGAACTCGACATGGGCCGGACGCCCGACATGCCCATCGAGGAAATCGCCAAGTGGGTGAGCAAGCAAGGGTGTCACGCCTCCCGCAATGGTGAATACTGCAACCACCGTGGTTGTGCGGACACCGAAACTATGAAATCCCTACTCCATCGACTCATCCACGGCGAGAGGAAGGCGGCATGACGTACAACGTCATCCCCAAGGCAGTGAACCCCCTCGGGCGGGGGTTCACTGCGGCACGAGAGTTCATCGTCGAATTGATCGACGGAGGGCTTTGCGTGGGGTATCTGGCCCTGGACGGGGACGAGAAACCCTACTGGACGAAGGCCGGATGGAAGTCGGCGTACCGATTCGACACGGACGAGGCGGCACACGAGGCCGGGCGGTACATGCTCGAAAGGGCATGACGCCCATTCGGTGCCGGGGTACAAAAGTCCGGGGACATTCCTCAGACCATTGTACCCTAGAGGGCATAAGGAGACACGAAGATGAAGACGGTGACGATGAAACAAGACCTCAGCCGCGTGCTGATAATCACTGTAGACACCACGAAGCGGGCGAGGGGTCACCACCCTTGCGAATCTCGACAAGTGGGTGACGGACTTGGAGCAATCCATGATCGACGGGCCGAACAAGCACCTTGGCATCGATCAGGTGACGGTCGCCAAGATCATCGACCAGCGGACGGGCGAAATTATAGCCCTCTGGGTCCGGTCGCAGCAGAGGAAGAATCAGCCCCTCTTCCAAATCATCTAAATAATCGTGAACCGGGAGTATGACACATGAGAGGCCCGAGATGTATTTCTACGAGATGTATTGCGAAGGCCAGAACACGGCCTTCCTGACGAGCGAAGTCCCCATCGAGGACTTCGACGAGAGGGCGGAAAAGATCATCGAGGCTATGGAGCCTAGGACGATACGGAATAAGGCGAACTGGTTCACGAACATCGTCGATGCCGTCAGGCAGGGCACCGGGTGTAAACGGCTGTCCTGGGACAACACCTTTGACGTGGGAGAGGTACGATTCCGCATCCGGCGGGATAGGGGAGAGCTATGAGGAGTCAGCAGAGGACTCGTTTCTAGGGACATCTTATCCCGAAGAAAATCAAAGTCAAGTCGTGAACCGGGGACGCCCACCCCGGTCTACCATCGCCCTTCGCAGTCGGGGCGTTCGCCGGGTGAAGCGACAGTAAGGCATGAGTCCGGGCACATCGCCCGGCCTCTTTCACAACGATAGGAGAGTCAGATGAGTTTCGAGACGACCGACCGACGTGGCACCTTCGGCAGTGCGAAGCCCGCCTTCACGGTACACCGCTTCAAGCGGACGATCACGATCAACGTCAACGAGGAAATGGCAGAGGAACTGAACGCCATCCTGCTGTGCAACGAGGACGGGGCCGGGAAGGTCGCCCCCTACCTCTACGAGTTCGCCACACAACTCCAGGAAGCCCTAGACCAGCCGCCCCCGGCCAAGGGCGAGAAGCCCTCGACGCTCGCCCCCGGACGCCCCCGCCCACGCACTCGTCCGACCGTCCAGGCCGTCTGAGAGGGAAACGCTGACAACCACGAAGTACATCGTCGTCAAGGTTGACGTGCGTGGACCCGGTGGACCTCTGCGAAGAGGTCAAGGTCTATTACGACGACGTGGACGGGTTAATCAACGGCGGGTGAGTGGTGGCCGTCCTGGACGCCGAACCCGACGGGGCTATATCCTCGAGCCATTGTACCCTACGGGACAGTAACGAAGAAGTGGTCAAGGCCGCTAACGGTCCCGGCACGGCCTTCAACTGAGGGCCGTGCCGGGAATCTAAATTAAAAGTTCGTGAACCGGATCGTGTCAGCCCGGTCTACCGATGTCCGAAACGAATCAATCACATAGGGATCAAGAACATGTCTACCGTCCGTACCGCCACCATGAAGCTCTCCGGCGTTGTGCAGGCCGTCGCCCCGACCGCCGACGCCACCCCGGTTGTGAAGGCCGTCGAGCCGAAGTCCCAGCGGGGCCGGGGTCGCCCGCCGGTCTTCACCGGCCTCCTGGAGAAGAACATCGTCAAGGTGGTCCGTGAGTTGGGGCTGACCAAGGGCCGGACCTTCCTCGCCACGACCGGCGTCCAGATCAACGTCGGCTGGCCCTGCCATAAGGTCAAGATCAGCCTCCCCACCCTGGGCAAGCTGGCCTCCCGCCACGGCGTCAGCCTGAAGCGGGGTCGCCCCTCACTCGAGGCGGCGTAAAAAAATGATGAACCGGGGACGCCCTCCCCGGTCTACTTGTGAAGGGACGCGGACGACAGAGTAAAGGGTAGCCCCTCCAATCTTCCTCGCCGTGCAACGACAAAGGCCACGTCGCCTCCCTTCACCCGCGACACTATCCTCCGCACGGGCATCAAGGCGGGTGCCTACGCCCCCGCACAAGAGATCGCCATGTGTGAAGAGGTCGAAGTCATCCCGACGTGGGAAGGGCATGATCGCCTACCGCATCGTCAGTCCGGGCGTCGTGGAAAAATACTAGCACAATACAGTCAGGGTTGTCGGGGGTTGTCCCCCCGACACTATACAAAAAAGAGGACGAGTCATGTTCAACGTATCTCTGGGATGTGTCCGCAACGACAAGACGATGGATTTCACCATCCGCATCGAGGGCTGCCCGCCGAAGGGCATCGAGGCGGTGGACTTCCGCAAGGCCCACAAGCTGCCCCCGGCCCCGACCGACAAGATCGATCTGCCCGGCTACACCTTCCCCGACGAGGCGTTCGTCCGGGGCAACCCCCAGCGGGCCAACGAGTCGGCTGACGTGGTTCTGGAGTACGTCACGCAGTACGTCTCCTGCTGCAACCGCGTGGGTGAGGTGTACAAGGGCAGTAGCGTCTGCACTCTGGGCGGGCAGGGCGGATATTTCCTCCACGCCGAGCCGTGGGCGATTGCCGCCTACCTCGAAAATCGACACCCGAACAACGCCAAGGCGTTATTCATGTCCATCTGGGGTTTCGAGCATCGTTCCCGCCGAATCGCCGAGAACGAGGCTGCCGCCATCGCCGCCAAGAAGAAGGAGGCTCGGGAAGTCCTCAAGGGCGAGTTCGACGAACTGAACCGGGAGATCGAGACGCTCAAGACCCAGGTCGCCCGGTTGGAAGAACAGGAGGACGACGGATGAACCTGCCGATCCATCTGAAGATCGAAGAACCACACGACACTTGCCCGGTCTACCTTCGCCCAACATAAGGAATCAAACGACAGCGTTCGCCACGGCAAGAACATTGCCTAGACAACAAAAGGGGTAATCAAACCATTGTACCCTGGAGGTTGCCAAGACCGAAACATAAGGAGCTTACGATGGCCGACAAGATCGTGCGAATCATGCTGGACGACGACCCCATCTGCCCGATGGACGACGGCGACGGGCAATGGACCCTCCACTCATTCAACGACGACAGCATCCACAACGACGGCGTCGAAGAGTACATGAGGGAGAACGACAAGGGCTATCGTGCGGCCAACATCGGCCTACAACGCAAGCTGGCCGTCGGCCTCGCCTTCTGGCTCCGCTACGAGGAGCATGGCATCGGGCAATACTCCATCCTGAGCAAGAACCCGCAACACACCCCGGACGGCGTTCTCGTCTGGGAGAACAAGCCCGACGATATCGGGGCCAAGACCTACGAGGACCGCAAGAAGGACGCCCAATACTTCGTGGACACCTACAACGACTGGATGAACGGGAGCGTATTCGGGGTCCAGGTCCAGACGGTAGGCGACGACGAAGAGGCCGAGATCGTGTGGGGGTGCATCGGGTCCGACGACGCACGCATCGTCGAAGAGATCAAGGACCAACTCGAGCCGGGCGACCGGGTGAAGTTGGAGGACGAATACACCAACATCGGCAAGGGCCAATTCCCCGGCGTGACGTTCGTGAAGGAGTTCGAGTAATGGGGACGGTGCTACTCGTGGTGCTGGCGTTGGTGGCCGTGACCATCCTCGCCAGTGCCGCCGGTTGGTGGCTGGACAAGGGCGGGCTAATCGGCCTGCTCATGTGGTGGCACCTGCTGGACGTAATTGGCGACATCATCGCCGCCGTGCTGACCGCCCTTGTTGACCAGTCGGATTAGACCATTGTACCCTAGAGGGTGGAGAAACGAAATGCCCCGGAGATACAACGCAATGTTGGACATCAAAACCTTCACGGTCAACGTCTGGGTAGTGCCGCCCATCGCCTCGGGGCGTGAGCCGTACCAGGAGAAGCGGGTCATCAAGGGCTACACCCTCGAGGACGCGAAGAAGCGGGCCGGGATTCAGTAAAGAAAATGGTGAACCGGGGACGCCCAGCCCGGTCTACCATTGCCCGACAAGGAGAACGCGATGAAGACGATGGACCATGCGGCCTACCAATCCAAACTCAAGAAGGTCGCACACGAGACGCTGAGATTCATCCTCGAGGACGCACGCGAGGCCGTGGACGCCCAGCCGCAGGGGGAGAACGCCGGGTACTACATGGACGAAGTACACTACGCCGCCGCCGAACTCAGGCGGCGTGAGAAAATCTAAAAGAAATGGCGAACAGGGCAAGCCCAGCCCGGTCTACCATCGTGACGAACGAACCGACATAAGGAGAATGAGATGAAGCTCCCTTCGATCAAGTCCGTGGCGTCCGCCCTCAAGGCGAACAAGCGATGGTGCGAATCGGGCGACGAGGGCGGCATCGACGTTCGCCTCCAGGTCTACGACGACGGGGCGTGGGCGTTGCGGACGGGCGATTCGCAATACGACCTGGACCACAGGGGTTCGTGGGGTGCCGGATACCTCACGAAGACGAGCAACGCCCATGAAATCGCCCGCGAACTCATCGACGAGGCCGCGAGCCAAGGGTAAAAGAAATGGTGAACCGGGCAAGCCCAGCCCCTAAACGCCATTAGGGTACAATGGCCTGATTCGTTTATCAGGCCATTGTATCCTAATGGGTAGCCCGATACAGGAGACGCGAAAATGGCCTTTGTGCAACTCGATTCCGGCGTCGTGTACCAAACGCAAGACGACGTGCCGCCCGCACGGGACGACGACGTTGACGAGCAATGGGAAGCCCACCTGCGGCACGTCAGCTTGCAAGATTCGTAAAGAAATGGTGAACCGGGCACGCCCAGCCCGGTCTACTGTCGTGAAGTCCCGAAACACTCATAAGGAATACTTAGATGCGACACCCGAACACGAAGCCGACCTACGACGCCGCCTGCACCCAACTGGCGAAGCGTGACCGCCGCAAGATCGGCAACAACACTTACCTCGAACGCCTGGACGCCGCGACCGTCGCCGTCCGCCTGCACGCCACGAACGTCGTCAAGCTGCACGCCGACGGCACCTACACCCTCAACTCGGGGGGCTACCAAACGGTCACGACGAAGGACCGGATCAACGCCTTCAGCCCGGCCCGCCTCAACCAGCACAAGGGCATCTGGTTCGTCGGCGAGTACGTCTTCGAGGACGGAATCAAGATCGACGCCACCGGCACCCCGATCAACGCCACGAAGAAGCCCGCCGTCGTGGTAAAAGCCAAAGCGAAGCTAGACAAGCAAGTCCGGGAGTACGTCAAGGGGTTCGCCGCCGACGCCGTGGCCAACGGCGGACTCCGGGAGGCCAGCAACGGGGACTGTTGGGGGTGCCTCTTCAAGGCCGACGGCAACGATAACCCGATGGGATACGATCACTTCCTCGAACACTTCAAGGAGAAGTATTACGTCCCGTCGCTTCTCGTCAAGGCGATCAAGGCCAAGGGATACGCCAACCCCGGATTCATCTGGCACTTCCTCGACGGCGAAGTGAAGCGGGGCGAAGTCAAGGGGGTTCAGCGGGAACTCAACTCGTACTTCCGAAAGATCAAGCATCAACTCCTCAAGTTGGAAGCCGCTTAACCATTGTACCCTACAAGGTAGTCGCCCACTACCACTCATAAGGAAAGAGAATCACATGCTCACTTCGTTCAAGGTCCGCACGCACGACGGACGCATCTTCTACATCACTGCGAATGACAAGGGCGATGCCTTCGCCCGTCTCGATGTCGAGGGCGTGGCCCGCACTGAGGTCAAGAGCATCAGGCGTGACAGCACGCAGCCCACGCTATGGGCGTATGGCATCGCGGCCTAAGCATACAAGCACGACATACTATACATCATGCGTATAGTATGTCGTTGCTTCGTAGGGCGTGGGCGATAGCAACGCGGGTGTTGCAAGGATAATAATCAAACAATTATCACGCAAAAAGTTGGGGCTGACCCCCGCAGACGGGGGTGCCCCCACGCAATGACTGTCTTTGTCCTTATTCGAAGAACAAAGATTTTCCGGGCCGCAGGGAAAATCGCCGCCCAGGGGGCTAAAAATCCCACCGAAAGTGGATTCCAAAAATACGCGGCGGTATTTTTTTTTAGCCGGACGGATACGAAAATACCTACCACCCCGTATGGTGGTAGGAATATCCGACTTAGGCGACATCCTGGCGGGGAGAGTTCATCTGGACGATGGGGGCCGTCTCCACGAGCAATGCCTGGATGGTGAGTCCCAGCAATTCCAACTCCTTCCGCATGGTGGCCCCGTCGATGATGCGGAGGATGTTTTTCTCCGCCACGCGGAGCTTCTTCAGAGTGTTACGGAGGGTCTTGGCCTCCTTGGACCAGTTGTTCCCTCGGCGGTCCTTGTCGTCGCCGTCGATGACCTTGACGGCGTTCCGGTAGGTGACGCCCGATTCGACGAGTTCGACGAACTTGGGCTTGGCCCAATATTGATTGAGGCGGTCGATATTGAGGCAGTCGTTGAACTGGCCTTTGTGGACGTACTTGTAGAAGCGATCCCGTTCGGACTTGGTGGCGAAGGAGGCTTCCCGAAACGCTTTCTTCTGGGCCAGCTTCCAGAAGTAGCTGAACAGGCGATCAGGATCTTTCACTTCCGACTTGGTGGTCTGCCGTGCGGAATAGGCGTCGAACTCGTCGTACCAGGTCTTCGACAGGATGGACTTGTAGACTTCATCCTCGGTCACTTCGAGGAGGATGGCGATCTGTGCGTTGGTCAACTCCTGATCGACTTGCATCGTCTCGATGACACGCCATTGCTCACGGGGGAACCATTGCTTTTCGGACTTGATGTGGCGGATCGCCAGCAGGACACGAGTTTCGCCGGGGGTCACGTCGTCGGGCAGTTCTTCGACGGGAATGAAGCGAAAATTCTCCAGACCGGCGGTGTACAGAATACGATAGGCGGCGAGGCGGCGGTTGCCTTCTTCGACCTCCCACTTGCTGCTGATGACGATGGGAGAGTTGATCCCCCCGGTGATGGGCAGACTCTCGACCAGATCATGGCACTCGTCCCGGAGGAATCCCAGGAGGTTGTCTTGAGACGCCGCCAGACCACTCTTGAACAGCTTGGTGACGAGCCGAGGGTTGGTGGGGCTGAACGAAAGCCCGCCCTGTCCCGCAGGGGTCGAAACGTCGAACAGGTATCGCCTGGAGACGGCGATTCGTTTGGGCAGGACCAGGGGATAGGTGACGGAGTTCGCCCGCCCTCGTCCCATAGTCGTCGCCGACGGGCCGGTTGCCGCCGACGAAGGGGCAGCCGGGTTCTTCTTTGCAGTCATGATTGACAGTCCCGAATTGGTGTAGTCCACGCCCTTATCCTACCTCGATTTCTCGGGGTTGTAAAGCCGACGATCAAAAATTCTTCCACAGAATTTCTCGCCTCACCTGTTTCGTGGGTCCGTGACCGCCGTGCAGAAATTGATCTTTGACGACGCAATTCCAGTTGGCGAAAAGGGTTCGGTAGAGTGGGGAGTCGTAGCCACTCAGCACGACCTTGGATCGGGCGGCGTTCAAAATTTCCGCGAGTCGTGCGTGATGCGGGGCCGTCATTTCGAGTTCGTAGACTGCGGCGTTCACTCTAGCAGTGCTGACGTAGGGGGGGTCAAGGTAGAGGGCCACTTCCGGCGTGTCTAACTCCAGGATGAGGTCGAGGGCGTCTTTGCAGTAAATTTCGACTCCCTGCAAGCGATTGTGGACGTGGTGGAGGTTGGCGATCCCGGTTTGCCAGCAGGCGACGTTTTCGGGCAGTCCTCGGTAGGTGCGTCGGGATTTGCTAAACGTGGTGGCAGTCCCCCCTCTCGACATCCTGTAGAGGACGAACGCTCTTACGGCTTGCTCAAAAGGATCGACCGGGTGTGCGGACTTCCACTCGTAATAGACGGCCTCTTCGCATTTAATGCCATTCAACCGATCCGAGAAACGGTCGAAGTCGTCACGCAGGTGCGTCATCACGAGAGTAATAGCCTTGTTGAGATCGTTGTAAACTTCTCTACCGGCACGCGGTTTGTTGAGGAGGACGGAGGCCGCACCGCCGAAAGGTTCTAAATACACGTCATGGGGCGGCAAGTTGTCTATTATCCATTTACTCAGATAGAATTTGCCGCCGTAATACTTGAATGGGGGTTTTACTCTAGCCATGAACTAGCTAGAGTAGCTGTTGCTCACTTTAATGGTGTCGATCAGGTCTTGATGAGGATGATACCATTCGCCGTGGACTCGGCAATGACGGAAAGCGTCGTGTAGGATTTTTTCGTCTCTCCGGTCGCCGATCCGCACGCCCAGCAACTTGATCTTCATTGGGCAAGAAGCCTGCAAGGATTGCAACCGTTTCTTGGGCTTATCGGAAAAACCGATCTTTATAAACTTTTTGTTTTCGTAAGACGCTTCCGCAAAATATATCATCGTGTTGATCTCCACGATATTATATGTCGTTTCAGCCCTCCGACTCTCCCAGGTAGGTATCGACCCTGGTTTCCGGCGGGTCGTGGTCCCCGAAGTCGTAGTCGCACCCCTTATATTCCAGGGGGATGTCCGCATCCACTTCCCCCTCCATGAGTATCGACTCGTGCATGAAGACGAAGTCGCGGGGCAGGCCGACGAGGTCCGCGAGGGCGTGATGTTCGTGCCGTGGAGTGCGTCGGTTCGGCCCGACGGTCCAGTAGGCGTATTCTTTATCCTTCTGGGTCAACGTCCAGAGCTTCTTCTGTTCCGGCTCGTTGAGCCACGCGGCGTACTCGTCATCCACGGACTTCCTCCGACTGTTCGAGGTAGCGTTCGACACGACCGGAGGCCCGTCCCCTGCCCCCGGTGATACGCTCGTCGGCCTCCATCTCCTCCCACCAGTCAACCTTGTAGGCGGGGAACTTCAGGTCGATGTCGGGTATCTCCTCGCCCTCCTGGAAGACCCCCTCGTGCATGAACATGAGTTCGGGCGGCAGTTCGCAGACTCCGGGGTCGTAGGCGAGGGGAGCCTTGGCGGATTCCGGCTCCGCGTTGGGCACGTCGGGGCCGATCATGTTGTTGTAGTACAGCGGGTCGCCGCCGATCATGCACCGGACGGCGGCGACGACCTTCCGGGGGATGCAGCGTGTCACGAGCGAATTGAAAGCCCCTTTAGTGCAGAACGCCATTTCTAACCCCTTTCGGAAATTTCCCACTGGTCGTCGATGGTGCGGTAGCGGGTTCCCGCGACGGGCGGGAAGGGGGCACCCCGGTCGGCGTCGGCGATGATCTGGATCAACTTGTAGGAATCCCCGACGACCAGGACGCCGTTCCCGTCCACCCTGCCGTTGCCGATCCCCGACAGGTGGAAGGGGACGACGACCCCGGCGTCCAGCATCGATTGGAGGATTCGCCCGGAGGGCGTGTTGAGTATTTCGACCTCGGCCCGGAGCATGTCGCCCTCCATCCACAGGTCGGTGACGAGATGGGATGCGTTCTTGAAGCTGATGGCGGTCCCCTCGGGAACCCCGAGTTCCCCGACCCAGCCACGGTTGTCCATTACATCCTGGAGGGCGACTATCTGGGCCTCCAGGACGGCCCTGGGGTAGATGCGTCGGCAGCGGGTGGGGGCGTCGGCACGGCAAACGTCCACTATGTGCTTTGGGACACCCCTACCGGGGCGGTCCAGCACTGTTGTCGCTATCATGTTATTATCCCACTATCCCGCAGGTACTCTTCCGCCTTCTGTTCGGGCGGCTTCTTCTCGGCCTTCTGCATGGCGTTGCGTTCGTCGAAAAGGTACTCGTGGTCGTCCCACCAGGGGAGGTTCAGCTTGTCGTCGAGTCTGGCCCAGGCACACTCCTGGTCCTGGACGGGGAAGACGACATCCTCCATGAAGAGCATGTCGGGGGCGAGCGGCACTTCGCCCGTCTTCAAGGATTCCAGCAGGCGTGCCTCGACCTCGCGGATGCGTGCGGTCGGCTCCGCAGCCTGGTCCTCCGTTATGGTGGTGAACCGGCCCGGACGCCCTTCCATTTGATAGGGTTCAAGTGGCGGCATCGGCGTCCCCCAACATCTTACCTATTTCGGGGGCGGGGATCATCATGACGACGGTGGCTATCTGGGACAATTCCAGAGGCTCCGGGGCGTCGTGGTACGCACGGCTCGCGGCGTATGCGGCGTATTCCGGGGCGGAATCGGGGGCCGCGACCGACGCGATGCACGCCTGGGCTGCGGCCACGACCTCATCGGAGTCCTTGGCGGACAGGACGGCCCGGAGTCTTTCGGCGGATTCCGGGGTGCGGTCGGTGCCGCCGAGCCAGGCGAGTCCCCACCGGCTGAAGTCCGGGTCGGCGATGACGTTCAGGGCACAGACGATCCCGAAGGCGACCCTCTGTTCCACGGTGGGCGTGGGGGGCTGGGCGGGCCGCAGGGCGGTCAGGAGGGGGGAGGCGGTGCGGAAGTCGAGCGGGGACGGATCTCCCACTTCGGCGAGCCAGACGTGGGGGTCCGGGAAGGCGTCGTAGGCGGGGTCCATGAGGAGGGCGAGGGCGGGGTTGTCGTAGGTGACGAAGTGGTAATTCGGGTTGTCCTCCCGCAGGCGGACGCCCTCGCCCCACTGGCGACCCTTCCAATCCTTCCCTTCCCGGTCGGTGACGTAATAGTGCATGTCGAATTATACCCTCGGGGAATAGATACCATACCAGGCTAAAGGAGTAGCGATGAAGAAATACATAATGCCCCTACTGGCGGCGACAGCCGTCATCGCGTATTGCGTCTTGCAGGCTTCCCGCGACACGGCCCACCCGGAGTCCCACGGGCTGGAGTTCCGCAATTTCCTGGAGCAGCCGGACGACATAACGTGCGGGCCGACGAGTGCGGCGATGCTGCTGTCGTATTACGGGAAGTCGGCGACCCCACGGGAGGTCGCGGTGCGGACCAGGACGAAGTGGTTCCGGTGGGACGGGGAGGACGTTGGGATGACGGCCCCGATGTACGTCGCGGTCGCCCTGGGGCACTTCGGCGTGCCCTCGACCGTGAGGCGGGGCGGCGTGGAGAATCTGAAACATTTCATATCGACGGGGCGTCCCCCGGTGGTGCTGGTGCGTTCGGGGAACACGACCTGGCACTACGTCGTGGCCTTCGCCTACACGGCGGACCAGTTCGTAGTGGCGGACCCAGGCGGCGGGGCGAGGCGTGAGATGTCCGCCGGGGATTTCCTCGGGGCTTGGCGGTTCACGCACGACATGGGGGGAAATCTTTGCGGCCTCGCCTGCCCGGCGTGCGGCGGGGCGGGGCGGTGCGGACTCTGCTGGGGCGGACCCTTCGACCCGCTGAGGGACTTGCTGAGGGCCGGGGGCGTCTACGACCAGACGATGATCGTCCCCGACAATAAGAGGGAAGATGATATATAAGGAATGAAAAAGGAATGGATTCTCATCGCCCTGTTGTCGGCTGGCATCGCCTTCGGGTATCACGAGAAGTCGAAGGCCCGGCCCGTGGCGGTGTCGCCGGTGCCGGGGTTCCCTCCGACAGAGGAGCCGCCTGCGGGGGTGGAGCCTCCGGTGAAACCTAAGCCGAAGCCCCAGGCGTTGGCGATCACGCCATACCGGGCGGTGCGTAAGGTGGACGGCCTGGGGCGGGTGTTGTCGGACATCGACTCCCACATGCCAGCGGGGCACCAGTACCGGGACGCCAACAGGATAACCTGGGCACACGAGACGACGCACGGGATCAACGCGGACATCAGGAACAAGCACTACATGGCGACGGGGGAGAGGGTGAACGCCTTCTACCTCCTGGAGGACCGTGCGGCGGTAGTGGTGGAGCCGAAGACGACCATCGCGAGGGTGGACGCGAACGTGCCGCAGTCCTTCCGGGGGACGTGCCACGACTTGTACCTGGTCCGCCAGAGGAAGGGCTGGAACAACGAGCCTTTGTACCTGTGCGACGAGTGGGTGGCGTACACGAACGGGGCGGCGTGCGGGAAGGACTTGCGGCTGGACGCCGACAGCGAGGTCGAGTTCATGACGGAGTTCACGGGCTACGTCTTGTGCCTGGCCTGCACGGTGAAGGAGGACTGCCCGGACTACGACGACCGGCAATTCCGGGCGTTCGTGATGTGGAGTGTGGAACGGTCCATGAAGTTGTTCGCGGGGGAGGCCGGGGCTAATAGGCGGCTGGAGGCGATGAGGGGTTCGCCGGACGGGGAGGCTATTAGGCGATTCTCCCGCCGGTATTTCGGCGTGGAGTGGTGTTCCGGGGTGTTGGGATTTTAATATCGGGTGGTATTATACATCCGACGGGAAAATTTTCGCCGCGTCCCCAGGAACAAAAGCTCTAATTCCGTCACGAAGGTCATAGATACGGGATGAACGCATTTTCTTTCAAGAACTGGCTCTGGGATTACGGAGAGGATTTCTGGGAGGGCATCCGCAGCCTGGCGAACCTCCCACTCGACAACGTACACCTGACCACCAACCACAACTCCGACAGCGGGGACGGGGACGACGACGATTTCGACGAGAGTGACGCCAGGGACAATTGCGAAAACCAGGTGGACAGGAATTGGGACGGCGGCGACTTCCGGGACAACATCTACGACAACTACGAGGACGACCCCGACTTCGACGCCACCACCGTGGATGATTGGGAGGGACAGAACCCGGAACCCGACAGGGACGACTTCGAGAGCGACGAGGAACACGAGGCCGCACAGTCGAAGTGGCAGGAGGAGAGGGACGAGGCGGAATCCGATTTCGACATTGCCGTCAGGGATTGGGAGCATGAGATGAACAAAACCCGCAACAACGCGGACGAGGCGGAATCGGAGGCACGGTGGGAGGAAGTGTCCCAATGCGTTGACGAGAAGCAGCAGGAGTGGCGTCGGGGCCGTGATGAGCGGGAGGCGGAACGGTCGCCCCAGAGTGACGGGGAGGACGCACCGGACAACAGCGGCTACACGGCCAATTTCAAGTACGGGAACGACATTTTCCAGGTGGGGATGGACCGGGAGAAGGACGCGAAATACCAGGGCACGCCGATACCGGGCTTCTTCAACATCACTTTCCAGGGGCCGAATGGCTACAGCACGACGAAGACCGCCGGGGCGTCGGCGGTGGCAATCTACAACCACCTGCTGGCGTCCGTCAAGAAGATGATGGACTCGGAGGAGCAGGCGGGCCGCAAGGTGAACGGCTTCACGTTCTACCCGGCGGAACCGGCGATGGGCCTCATCTACCAGAAATTCTACACCGACTACCTCCAGCCCGCCGGTTACGTCCGGGTGAAGCCGAAGGAGTACCTGAAGACGGACTTCATCAAGAAATTGATGGCCGGGAAGTCTTCCCAGCAAAAGAAAGCAACCGCCGGGGACATCGTCAAGACGAGGAAGGACGTGGACGCGGGGCTGAAGGCCGTGAGGGACCACAAGATCGCGATGCGTCAGGAGAAGTTCAAGATCGACAAGTTGATCGGGAAGGTGGTATTCGTGAAGCAGTGGGCTACACCGCTGGCCGGGTACGTCTACGCATCGGAAGTGAATTCGCAAGGTAAGCCCAGGGCCAGGGTCGTGATTATGGACACGTTGGGGGTTAGAATAGACTCGTTCTTCGTGGAGAATATAGAAGACAAGGAGCCGGAACCGGACGTGATCGCCAAACTACTCCAGGCCATCACCACGAGCCGATTCATGACATCCGTGGACGGGGCACCGTTCCGCCAGTTGGTCGCACAATACTTGCAGCAGCCCAACATGCCGAAGCCGGTGCCGGGCGAGCAGCCCAACATGCCGAAGCCGGTCCCTGAACAGTAGAGTTATTTTCTCCCGCCCCGCTCGCCGGTTCTCAGGAACGAGGTACAGTCTTTGATCCCTTCTAGGCAGTTGTCGATGACGGCCTGGGACCGCTCGCTGGCGATGATTCCCACCAACTGGTCGATCTCGTTGCGGAGGGTGCAGGTCGCCCTCGTGGAGGACGACGATCACTTCCGCCAGGTGGAAGCTGTGGACGCCACCTTTGCCGCCGAATTTCCCCGACACTTCATCCAGTTTTTTCGGCGTCTTCCGTCTCGCCATCATTCTCCCCCGTGTTCGATAGTATGTCGCAGAGTCCGCCACGCATACGCCGCAGCCAGAGGGACGACTCCGTTCCCACAGGCTCTAACCCTGTCCATCCAATAGGCCACCCCATCATCCACTCGAACAGCCTCGGCGTAATCTTCCCAAAGAGATTCGTGAACATGCGGCAGCCCGGATGTTTCATCATCGAGAGGCAGTTCTGGTTGGCGGTAGCCGTGGGCGTGGGCAAGAAGAAAGAGACGCTTCCGTTGGTGCGGGCCACCCACGTCGGAGGTTCTGCACTCCATGAGGGGCGGACTATCATACCCCATGACCGAGAGGCTTTCTCTGATCCCCGCGAGGCGACCCCTGGCTTGGTAGACATTTTCGATGAAGACGACGTTGGGCCTACACTCGGCGATGACCCGCATGACTTCCCCGCTGAGGTCGGGGTGCGTGCGGCGTCCCCTGGCGGCTTGGCTGAATGGCTGGCACGGGAAGCCAGCAACGACGCAATCCACGACTCCACGCCACGGCTCGCCTCGGAAGGTTCCGAGATCCGTCCATATAGGTGCGTCATCCAGGGAACCGTCCCCCATGCGTCTTGCCAGGACTTCACAGCAGTAGGCTTCTTTTTCAACGAAGCAGACTGTGCGAGCAGTCGGGACCGCCAGTCGGACGCCGAGATCGAGTCCCCCGACTCCGGCACACAATGACAATAAGTTGAAGGCAGGTGTATCCACACTTTTCGCTCCTTATGGTTTTTCGTTCTTCTTCTTGCGGTTCTTGCCGTCACGCCCGTTCAACGCCGAACTCTGGTCGTGGCCGTAGTCCACTTCGTCGAACTGTGCCTCTTCGGGGTTCTCGTCCAACTTCTTCTTCAGGGAGGCACGGGCCTTCTTGTTCCCGACCTTCTTGATGGTCTTCTTGAGTTGCCGGTAGAACCTCTTGTCGTCGTTAGTAGTCATTGTGTTTCCAGAGTTGCCACCACTTGGGCAGGTGATTCCGCGTGTGGGAAACCGCTTTCCTGTCCCCTTCCTCGCACTCGACCTGGTCCACGACCAGTTCGTCCTTTTTAGGGGGGCGGTCTTCCACGGTGCCGTTGGAAATATACCAAACCCTGCCGAGAGGCGGGGCGTGTAGGATGCGACCCGACGGCAAGTGGATCTCGCCCGTCACGGAGATTTCGTCGTAATTCTCCCGCAAGAAGTCCTCGTCCGCCTTGCAAAAGACCAGCGGCATCCGCTGGTCGTATAAGTGGTATCTCGGCAACATCAATTTACCTCCGTTACGACGCCCCGGAGCAGGAATCGCTCCACGGGGGACCAATCGACCAGGTTGTTGCTCATCTTCGCCTTGCCGCCCGCCGCCTCGTTCACCGCCAGGGTGACGTGCTTCTGCTCGTTCGCCGACGGCACCGCACACTCCACGGCACAGGCGATTACGAGGTCGTCCTTCCCAATGTGAGTGACCCAGAGGTCGAAATTTTCGCCCAGGGTGTTGGCGGCGGGGCCGTGATCGGCCCGCCCCATGTTGCAAGTCATGTGGTGGCATTTGATCGCCCACCCGGCGGGAATGTCGTCGGCGAACCTGCTCTTCAATTCCTCGACGGACGTGTCGGATAATACTACGGCGGTGTACATTTCGTCTCCTTTATACCTATTTATAATTAGACGAGTGTCGCCCCGTCATATTCATGAATTTTTCCCGTATTCCCCCTCGTCGTCGATTGAGCGGAACTTCTTCGGGGGCGACTCGGGCGTGGCCGACTTCTCCCGGCGGATACGCCAGGCTTTCTGGGCGGCGTTCGTTCTTGATCTCTGCCAGTCGGGCCTCGAATTCCGCTTGGGCGATCCGCCTCTTGCGGATCGTCACCCACGCCTTCTTCGCCGCCTCCGACTTCTTCGGGTCCGCCATCATCAGAACTCCACCAGTGGAACGTCTTTGTCGCGATAGGGGTGTTCGCAATCGTGGCAGAACTGGATGATCCCGTCCTTCAGCACCAGGTGGCAGTCGTCGTACTTGAGGGAGGGGCGGAAAGTCGGCTTGTCCATGTCGCCGTTGAAACTCCATTCGCCCTTCGCCACGACGAAGGTGTGCGTCTCTCGGCAGCCCGGACACCAGAAGAAGTAGATCGGGTCGCCGCCCATGCTGCCGGATTTTAATTTCGCCATGGCCGTATAGTACCACGGGGCGGCGAATATGTAAAGTCATTTGGAGAGCAGCAGTTCGAGTTGCTTGAGGGAGAGGGAGAGGTTGGCCTTGATCGCGTCCACGAATTCCCTCAACTCTTCGATGTCGCGGGGTTCGCCGACGTAATACCCGCACTCGATGCCGATGTCTTCGCCCTGGCTGGCGAGGAGTGCGGTGGTCATGGAGATGCGGGGGATTCGACACCACGCCATCCCGTCGGGGAACGGGCCGACGGGATGACGTGGTGTGCTGGTTGGGGTGGGCGACGACGTACTCGACCTCGCCGAGTGCGACGATGTCGTACCAGTGGTTCACGGGCAAGTCGGGGAAGAACTTCTGGACCCAGGAGTTGATGGGCAGAATATTGATAATCATTCTCTCATACTCGCATGTTCATCACTAGAAGAGATTCGCATTCGGCGACGTGTTGATGGCGTCGTCCTACCCCCGCGACCTGCATTTTCGCGAGGCTGAACCCCCTCAGCCTGCCAGTCGTCGGTTGATCTCCACTATCGTGAGTCGGAGGTTTGCCTCCAGGAGTTCCAGCATCTCTTTGACGGCCTCTACTTCTTTGACATCCCCGACATACGTCCCGTTGTGGAGTTGTATTTCGACCGACCCCTTATAATGGAGGTCGGGGACGGAGATCCAGCCCAACTCTTCCAGGAGGGGTCCGATCACCACTTCGTCGCTCTTCCCGCCGACGTTGCCGGTATTCGGCGTGGCGATCACGACCGAACTATCGTTCACGCTGAATTTGTAGTTGCTGGGGTAGCTGAGTTTTTTGGGGTGGTACTTACTCACCCAGGCGTTCAGGGGCAGGAGGTTGATTATCATGGAATACGCCCGTAATCCCTTTTTCCGACCTTGATTAAATTCCCGGCCACCACGGGAATATCCGCAGGAGTCTTATTCCCGTCGATACTCACGCCGCCCGCAGACATCAACCTGCGGGCCTCGGCACTGCTGCCCCCACGGATTATAACCACGGCGTCCAGCAGTGTCGATGCCTGAATATCGGGGACATCGGCGGGAACCTGCTTGCGTTGCACCGTCCTACCGAATTCGTCCCACGCCGCCCCCGCCGACATGTTCGGCAAGGGTCATGCATGAGCATACCCGACGACGTGATGCGGGGCGTCGATACTACGGTAGTTGCCGTACTCGGGCAGTTCGGGTTCGGGGTGGATCTTCAGGTATTCCCTGATGCCCTTAGCGAGGGCCGGGTTGGAGTCCCACGCGATGGTTCTCTTATTGTAATGCCGATGCCAGAAGAACGCCGCCATGGTACGGCGGAAGTCGTCCGCTCCCTGCTCGGGTACGTCCATGCACTCTTCGATACGTCGCATGAACGATTCGTCCCAGCTACGCCTCGCCGAGGACCGCTTGAGGAGGGAGTGGCGGTGTTCGTTCAGGTAGCAATCGACGCAGTGCATGTAGTGGTCGAATATCGCCTTCTCGGTCTTACATTCTTTCATCGGCCCACGCCTCGCAAAATTTCTTCCAGTTCGGCGAAGTCCACCGGCTTGGTGAGATGGGAATCGAATCCGACGGCCCTGGACTTCGCCTTGTCGGACTCGGTGCCGTAGCCGGTGACGGCGATGATGAAGGTGTCGGCGTCGTCCTCCCGTATCTTCTTGCAGATGTCCAGGCCGGAAATCCTGGGCATGCCGATGTCCAGGATTATGATGTCGGGGCCGAACTCCCGGTAGAGCCGCAGGGCGGTTTCGCCGTCGTGGGCGACGTTGATGGAGTGGCCGTGCAACTTTAATAGCATGGCCTGGCTGATGGCGGCGTCGGCGTTGTCATCCACCACCAGTATCTTTTTGGGCATCACGACACCCGACTGCCGCTGTCCGGCGTGAGGGATTGAATCCGCCCCAAAACAGTCGGCCCATACCGCTTCGCAACACACATCACGCATAATAGCTCGATCTCCTGGGAATTTCTCGCCTCGGCCTGTTTCGGCCCCAGCCACACCGACTGGCGGCACTCGTCGCACTCGGCCAGAACGAACCCCGGACCTGGGACGTAGTCCGGGGCACCGAAGGGGACGCACAAGAGGAGGTTCACGACTTGGACCTCACGAGGGGAAATGTAATCACATCACGGATGGCGTTGGTCCCGGTGAGCAGCATGGCGAGCCGGTCGATCCCGATCCCCAGCCCGCCCGCCGGGCATCCCCCTTGTGTTCAGGGAATATGTTACCCTGATTCAGTGTGGTTGTAAAGGCAATTTACCCATGCCGACGGCCAGTTCTTTGAAGGTGACGAGTCTGATGCGGGGGTCATTGACTAGCCATTCGTACAGTACCCGGACCTTGTCCCAATCCTTTTCGGACTTCAACTCGTAGCTGTGCCCCCAGAAGACCATGCCGTCGCGGTGTTCCCAGGCCCGCCAGAGCAAGTCGTCGTAGTGTTGGTTGTCCCATTTGGCCGTGGCGTGCATCTTGAAAACGTCTTCGTTCTTGACTCGGTCGGTGTGCATGCAGGTCCGACCGTACAGGTAAAGGTGTCTGCGTAGGATGTCCGCGATCTTGTCGTTGTGCCTGCCGTAGGGGTAGGAGAAGCCGTTCACGTCTCTGTGGAAGATGTCTTCCAACATTTTCCGCCCGTCTGATATTTCCTTCTCCGCTACCTGGAGTGTCGCCCTGGTGAGGTCGCGGTGGTTGGCGGTGTGGTTGACGATCTCGAAGTCGGCGTACTCTTTCAACTCGCTCCGGGAGACGATCTCCCCGTAGCAAGGTTGGTTGGTGTTGGGCTTCCTCGTGTCCCCGTAGCGGGCGGGATTGAGGGCGAAGGCGGCGGTGGCCCCGACATCCCGGAGCATGTCCATCAGTCGGAAGTCGCCGACCAGTCCGTCGTCCCACATGGTGGCGGCGAATATCTTCCTATTCGGCGAATTCGTTTTAATCAGGCGGGCCATATACCTCCACGGAAGGCGTCCACTCTAGTTAGTCGCCGTGGCGGAAATAATCAGGCGAACTTGTAGGTCAGACTGATCTCGGAGATTAGCTCGGGCGAGCCGACGTGGGTGCATAGGTTGTGCTTCTTGGCATCCTTCGGCGTGAGATACCACTCGGCATGCCCCTTGTCGTGCAGAATCTTGATGAAGTAGTCTTGGGGCTTGCCGACGTTCTTGGCGATGATGCCGAAGATCAACTTGTGCAACCGCTCGGTTTCCTTGGCGTCCGCCTTAACTTCCTCGACCTTGCCCCAGGAGCCGCTGGAAACGTCGTGTAGCATGAGCGTCGAGTAAGGCGTCATGTACCGCTGATTCCCCATGGCGAAGAGCATGGCCCCGCACGACATGCCTTTGCTTTCCAGCACCGTCACCACCGGGAGTTTTGCCGACTGGATCTGGGCGATCATGTCGAGGAGCGAGTACACTTGCCCGCCGTAGGAGTCGATGACGACGGGGATGACGGGTTGGCCGGTTTGGTGGGCTTTTTCCATGTCGTCGGAGAAAATCTTGGCACCCTCCTCCGTGAATTTGGTGACTCGGACGACGACTGGCTGGGTGATGAGTTCTTCGTGCTTACCTTTGATGCGGGGATCGACAACTAATACACGTCGCATTGCATGTTCTCCCTAAAATTCGCCAATTCTATTTCCTCGATCTTGCGGGCGAGTACCCCCTCGACCAGGTCGGCGAGGGCGGCGTAGTGGGAGAACTCCTCCACACAGACGCAAACGCCACGTCTGCATTTTATACGGGCGAGGTCGGTGCGAATATCCCTCAAATTTTCGTATGGGCATGTCGTCTTCATATCTGCTATATACGTCATGCTAAACGGCTTCAGACAATATTTCGAGAGCAAGGCCCAACACACCCCGCACGGTAGCGGACTGGCCGAACTGACTCGGCTCGAGAAGGGGCACTTCCTGATCGCCCTGCCGGTGGAACACTCCACCGCGTGGGACTTCTTGTCGGGTGCCGACGGGCTTCGGCACGTCTCCCCGGAAATGATCGTTTCGGCGGGGCGGATCGACGCCATGTCGAAAACGACTAAGGAGGCCATCATGATTATGCCGATCCCACGCCGCTGGTTCAGCCGCCCGCAACTGGAGGCGAAGGGCGTGAACCGGGCAATAGGAGAATTCCTCCCGCTAGGGGAGGGCTGGAAGTTGCCGCCCAATTACGTCTGGGGTTATTTCTCCAAGTGGGACGAGGACCAGGAGAAGGTCTTGGAGCCGGGCCAATTCTACAAGAATCAGAACTACCACGGGCACGACGGCTTATACCGGAAGTGGAAAGAAGCCTACCAAAAACAGACCCCGGTCGTCCTCGACCGGCCCACGCCGAGGGTCGTCGCCCCGTACTCCCCCCACGGGGCCGCGACCTTCCACGGCTATAATCCCGTCGAGTTTACGCCGTAAAATCCTTCCCACACCAGACGAGTCTCCTCGCATCGATGAAGGTGACGGAGCCATGCGGCATGCGTCCGCACTCGGTTATGCGACGGCCTACGGCCCTCTCGGCGAAGTTGACGATGAAGTCGGCGTGACTGACGTAGATCGCCTTGACGGGGGAATCGCCGAGAGCCTTGCCGATGCGTTCGGAGTACGTCCTGGCGTTCTCCGGGATTTCACGCTCGCGTAGTTGTTGGTCGGTGGAAAAATTCACCCCGGTGGTCCGAGAAATGATGTCAGCCGTCCGTCGGCAGCGAAAATGGGGGCTGGAGATCGTCTCGAATTGCGACAAGTCGAAATGCTGGCACAAGAATTGTGCGGTCCTGTGTATTTGTCGGACGCCCGCGTCGGTCAAGTCGGCGTCGGGGTGGGTGCCGCTCGGTTCGCCGTGCCGGACGAGTAAAATTTGCTTGAGGTAGAAGTCGTATTCTTCGGTAAAAAACCTTCCGGTGGAGGGATCGTAGAAGCCGCTCTCCATTTCACCGTCCTGCTCCATGACGGAAAGTTTAGAGAAAGCATCCCCATGATTGGAACCCGTAACCATCCGTCCGTTGGAATACAAGGCAGCAACATACTTATTCATCGCCCCTCCCGTTAGAAGGATATCTACCTTCATTCGCCCGGTTCTACGTCCTCGTCGTCATATTCTTCCCAATCTTTGGTGAGATTTGACGTGACGGCGGCACTGATTATGAAGGAGAACAAGCCTCCAGCCAGGAAGTAGGACCATTGAGGGTTGTGGACCATCGCGAGATGGAGGCTGCCTCCCAGGAGTAGGGCGGTGAGGGCGAATAATCCGAGCGTGACGAGAATTCTCATGTGCGACCTCGATGGGGTGTTGAGTGTATTCTACCTCGCGTCTTGTCTCGATTGAAGGCATTTTTTCGCCAAATCGGAAATATATCGTGCGGACGTGGTCCCCATCCGGTCTGGCAGGTCGGCGATGGCGACGATTGGGTCGCCGAACGAGAGCATGACGGGCGGCTTGTAGGAGAACATGGACTTGGAGAAGTGCGGCGGTGCCCCGCGTTCGTAGTTGACGAAATTATGGTCCAGTTGATGGTCGGCCAGGCCCATATCCAGGGTGTACACGCCCTCCACCACGGCCTGCCCCACCATGCCCATGATGTTGATCGCCCAGGCCACCTTGTCGGTATGCCTCCATATTTCTTTGCCAGCCTTCGCCTGCTCGTATGCCAGCATTTCGGCTAGGAATATCACCCTATCGAACAAACTCTGGGGCAGGTTGTTGAAATACATCGTCCCGCCCAGCGTCACCCAATTTTTGCCTTTGGGGAGGTATTGATCGAGGTTGGGTATGTTCTCCCGGACGTGGTCGAGTGTGAAAAAAGGGTTGACCTGGAACACGACGTGTGGCACGTCTTTATTCTCGATTCGGACGGGATCGTGTAGAACGCAGTCCGGTTCGACGGAGCAGAAGGGTTGACTGAGCGACCCCGACCGTAGTATGTTCGCCATCGCGTACAGCCGGTTCATGCGGTCGTAGCCCCTGACCCGCCCCATGTCCGGGAAACTGTGGGTCCGGCGGTGGCTGTACAAGTTGCGGCAAAATTCCGGTCGGGGGGAGGCGGACGCCAATGCCAGTCCGACGACCAGATTTTCCTCCTCGCCCCGCTCCTTGAAACTTTCAATCAACAACTCGGCCTGCCACTGGTAGTAGGGCGTGTTGTCTAGGCTGACGAAATAATCCATGTTGCTCCTGTGTCTGGTGGAGGCAAAAGAGTTATTTCGGCCTATACTTTGAACATTTTTTTCGTCGGACATGCAAGGGAGTCGTGCAGGTGACTATTTGAAAATTAGACGTAATTCGCAATATCGTAACTAATTTCGGCATCAATAATGATTTTCTTCAAAGTATTTCCTCAAAAATAATCTATAGATTCTGCTATAGCTCAATCCCCAATTGCTACCATGTACATCCTTGTCTTTCCCCCATGAATCGGCATGTGCCACTTCATGCAACAACACATCTATAGAGTGGGCGAGCGATAAATTTTTATCGATTTCAATTAAATAGTATTGAGTTTTTTTTTCGCATGATCCATCGAGATGACTCGGCAAGGTTAATCGTTTTATTTTTATAGGCATATCACTTTTCGATATAGATTTCAAGTAACGGACGACACCAATAAAAGTTAGTTTTTTCACATCGCACCAGCCAGGGTGTCGATTGCCGACTGTTCGGAAAGTTCCTTGTTGATGCGGATCTTGAACTTGCACTCCCTGAGCATGCAGTCCCCGTCCCGTTGGCTGGTCATCTTGACCCGACGTACTTCTATGGGGTCCGCCGGTTGACACTTCTTCTTGAGTACGAGAATCAATTTCCTGTAGGATTCATAAGCCATATCCCCTCCCCGGCAAATAACGAATAACCCCACGGGGTGATCCCCGTGGGGTTATATACTGCGACCGGAGTTAGAATACCCTTTTCATACATCCTGTTTGCCGTAGCAGCCTTCATCATCTATGGTGCGGTATTTACGACTTTTCGACAGGCAATTTAACTCCCAACCGAACAGGTGCTTAATCTTGAACTCATCGAGGATGTTTCGCCATTGATTTTGGTTTGGCCGCATATCCAATGGATATTTTGCAAGACTCATTGGCATCGTATCGATGATGTATCGATATTCCTTCCGACGCCGATCTTTGACGAAAAGGCGAGCTAATTCCAAAAATGAAATCGGAAGTTTACGAACGAAATCAATTTTCTCCTGCATTGTCGTGGATCGCCACTCGGAAGATGCAAAATCGAACAACCCCCTCCATCCACCAGGAGGGGGTTGGATTTTACACTTATTCTGTAATTCTAGCAAAGTTCTTGGAGGATTCATATTAGAACTCAAGGTGGAGTCCCGTGAGAACGTCGTGGACGACGACCCGCTCCAGGTGGCCATATCCGGCCCGCCACCGCTTCGCCTCGTCGCAGAACCGGCTGGTGTGTTCGGGGCGGTCCTCCCAAATTTCCAGCACGGTCAACCCCGGATGAATGATGTCCAGCCGGATGTTGTCCAGCTTGATCTCCAGGGTGTCGCCGTGTCCGGGCCGGTTAGCGGAGCCACGGAAGTAATACTCGTCGAACACGAGTCCCTTCGTCGCCAGGATCTCCTTGACCCGGTGGCGGGTCTTGGCGGGCCGTCCCGTCATCAGGTAGCAGTTCGTGTCGGCCCGAACCCGGTCGGCCAAGTAAGCTTCCAGGGTGGCGGTGATCCACATGGACTCCGGTATGGGGTCCGGGACGATGGGCGGCGTTAGCGTTTCCAATCGTCCCCACCAGCCGGAATACGGCCAACGAGTCCCCGTGCCTTCCAGGTAGGCGGGTTCTCCGGTTTCCCGGCCCGGCGACTGGAAGAGGGTGTTGTCGAAGTCGTAGACGACCGCCCTGGAACGCTTCTTGGCGTTCGGCTTGGGCACCCACTTGTCCAACGTCTCTTGCTTGCTCATGGGTTCTCACTAAAAGGATGAGTCCCCATCATACTCCGAAAGAGGCGGGTTGTAAAGCGATTATTCTTCCCCGGCCTCGGGCTTCTCGGGTTTCTCGGGCTTATCCCCGCCCTTATCGGGGCCGCTGGGCTGCGTGCCCTTCAACTTGCTGGAGTTGTCCTTCCACCGCTTGGTGGACAAGAAACGCTTCACATGGTCGAACTCGTGGCCCTGCGGGGATCTGCCCAGGTGTTTGGAGTATTCGGGATTGACGGACTTCTTGCCGTCGGAGCCTGCGGTGTAGGGTGCGAGATCCTTGTCGTCGTGTTGTAGGAAACTGTCCACTTCCGGGCCGTGGGCTTTCGCCATCTGCATCCACTCTCGGATCTTACTCTTGGTGAGTCCGGTGTGCTGCTGCTTCATGTCGTAGAACTGGTCGGCGTTGAACTTGCCCTTCACGCCCCACTGGTACAGCTTGGTCAGGTAGGCGATGTCGGAAGCCTCCTGCTTCGACCAGCCGCCGCCCTGCAACATGGTCTTGACATCCTCCGGGTCGTTGTTGCGGAGAACCCAGGCGGGTGCGAGCCATCGGTCGCCCTGGAAATTTTCCGGCATCTCCTCTTCGTCGAAATCGACGCCGGGGAAGACGGTCCCGAGCAGTCCGGTGGACTTGAAGGACTTCATGTATTTGCGGGGGTCGGTGTCGGGATTCTCCAGGCCGTCGAGGAATTCCTTCCTGACGTGATCCTTCGGAACGTCCGCCATGTCCTTGTGCCTCTCCAACGCCTGCTTGTACTTATCTGGAACCTTGTCGGGGTTGCCGTATCGGTTCAACATCTTCATGTAGCGGAGTCCGGTGGCCGGGTCTTCGCCGAGACGCTTGTTGAAGTCGCCGACCGCGACGACTTCGCTATTCTTCAGGTGGTGTGCCCCGCCGTGCGGGTCGATCAGTTCTCCGTTGTCGCCGTCCGCCGTCGTCAGCGGTATGTACATGGAGTTAATGGTGAAGTCCCGGTTGCTGGCGTCGTCCTCGATGCTACCGGCTGCCTCGCCCTTCTCGGGCTGGACCCGACGCGACTTGGAGTGCTTGCCGAGGGTGCCCATCTCGAACTTCTCGCCGTTTATCTCTGCGGTCATTTCCAATTCCTTGCCGGTCTTGTCCCACCGGGAGGCGTAGAAAATCTTATTCTTACTCCCCGCAGCCGGGAGTTTGGCGTACCGCTCGTCGGAGGCGTAATCGCCGCAGCGGGGCTTCGTCTCGCTGAAGGCGGCGTCCGGCTGGACGAGGATCATGCGGATCTCCGAGGGGGTGGCGTCCGTTACGATGTCGTAGTTTCGCGGGGTCTTGCCCTTCAGGTGGTCGCGGACGGCCCCCCCGGTCAGCCACAGGTTTTTCTTCTTCAACTGCGGCTCGACCTCCCCCTTGGTCTTCTCAATCGTGGTGTATCCCACCCCGACCTTGTCGCTGTCGGTAAAGGCTTTGATGAGGAGTCTCAGATTGGGGTGCATGGTCCGGTTGACCGTGAACGGCCCGAACTCCTTGGAGCCTTCGGCCTTTTGCAGTTTGATCCTGGACGTGATCTGGGGCTTCTTCGGCCCCTCGCCGCCCGCATCGCCGCCCTCGCTCTCTTCACGCAATGCGAAATACTTACCGAATAGCGTTTTCATGTATACTTCCCAACTGAGATTACAGTGTCTCTGTTATTTACTCTCCTGAAGAGTTTTTTAACTGCATGCCTTTGCCAGCAAGGTATTTTTCAAACAACACTTTGTCGTATTTGTCCCCTTTAGACAAATTTTTCCCCTGTGAAAGCGGCTGTAAATTATCCAGGGCGTTGATAGTCTTCAGGTCGGTGATCCCGTATTCCAAAAATGCTTTAACCGGGAAAATGTGGTCGATGTGCCATTTGCCAATCTTTATTTTTTCCCAGTTCGGGTGGCGGGTGATTCTCTCTCTCAGCTCGGCGACGGTGTAGCCGAGGTAGTTTTTGGCATGATCTTTTTTGGTCTTGCCTTGTTTTTTCAACAAATATTTCAGATAAGTATGCGATCTGCTTGCAACGATTTTATTCAACAACACCAATTCCCTGTTAGGATTCCAATTGCCGTGTTGTTCACCCCTTCTGATTCCACACTGCTTGCATCTTTTGCCGATTATAAATTCTGTCAAATTTATCGATGACGGCACTCCGCATTTACAGATATATTTCAATTTTTGTTTGCTGTTCTTGTACTCATTTTCCAAAAGTAAGCAACTCGCTTTGTTGAAAATCAACCTCACTTTTTCGATGTCGTAAAGGTGCTGACCCGAACAGTCACGACATTGGTGGCTTCCGCTGAAAACTCTGAAATTACTAGAACTAATTTGGCCGCATTTGCACTTAAACTTCATGGCGACGGAATTGCCCTTGTACAAGTCGAGCAATTCGCAACCGTGTTTCGCATAAAACGAAGTCACGAATTCCTGAGACATCTTAGATGTCTGCCCGCAGTCGTCACAAAAAGGATGCGGCTTGAAAGCGTAAAATGGCTTTGAATAAACTTTGCCACACCCACATCGGAACATCATCGGCTCATGTGCATTACGGTAAAAGTTTTCCATCAATTCGCAACCATGCTTTCGGTAGGCTTCAACAACTTGCTCAAATTTCGGCTTCTTTGTAGGACTACAATTGTTGCACCTGGTGCCAACGCGGAATGAATTCCACCTGATGATAGATTCGCTGCCGCAACTGCACCTGTATTTGAGCGGTTGGCGGGCATTGGAATAATTCGGTTCGATTAACTCGCAACCCTGGTCCCTGAAGAACCGGCTCATCTCTCCCTGCGTGTATTTTCTGTTTGTCTGCATATTTGTCCTCCTACCTATCATAGTATACAGACTTGGAAATAATGCAAATATTTTTCAAGGAGTCGGTGCCGAACTCCACCCGAATTTATACAACAAGTAGCCGCCCAGAAGCATGAACATGAACTTCAGCACCCAATCGAACACCTGGTTCATCCTCGTGTCGTGGTGGGCGGTCCTGAGTTGCAATCCTTCGCACTTCAATTCGAGGAGTTGAATCTTGTTCCGCAAATCGTCCAATTCTTTCTTGGCGTCAATTTTCGCTTCCTTCACATCTCCCAAGGCGGACACTTCCTTCGTCTCCAGAATCGTGACGCGATGGACGGCCTGATGCTGTAGCTCCGCGAACTTGTCCATCCGCTCTTCCAAATCGTTCTGGTTCTCGACCAGCATCTTGACCCTCTCGTCTATCCTCGACGCCAGGTCGCCGACCAACTTGATGGACTCGGAGACTTGGGTGTAGAATTGCTGGGCGATGATCGATTTTTCTTCCACGGGCTGGGTGCCGGTTTGTTTCGTCGGCATGCAAATTCCTCCCATTCTCTGAAGCTATTGTCTACATATCTACTATGAGCGACCAGATTAAAACGAAGCAGGGCGAAGAAAACTCCACTTCGGAAGAAATACCCACGACTTCTGGGGAACTCGTCGAAAACCCGGACGACGAGGAGTTGGACATGAACGACCTCATGCCGTCGATGAACGTGAGTTCCCCCGTGGAGCAGGAGCGACGGCCCGATTTAATCAGCGACGAAAAACTAACCGGGGTGTACGACGAAATACTCGACATGCTCCGTAAAGAACATCACCAGGTCACGGACTACATAGACAACTTCGCAGAGATGGTGGTCAACGGCGGCGACCCCAGCACTTCCAGCAAAGAAGCCCTCGTCAACCTCGTCAACATCCGAACCGGCATCCCCGACAAGATGGCGAAGATAGCCGACCTGATGACCAGGCTGAAAATGAAGCAGCCCGACACCTACAAGCCGTACCTCAACGCGACCCAGACCAACAACGTCATCATCGGCGACTCGACGGACGAGCGGCGTGCCCTCCTGGACGCCATCAAGAAAGCAAAAAAGAAGGATAAAAAGTAATGAAATCCATCATCAACAGTTGGTTCAAAAAGAAGAAATTGCACGAATCCCTCGGCGACCCGTCCACCAACCCTTCCGGCAACCCCGGTATGGGGGACATGGGCGGTATGGGGGGTATGGGGGCGGGCCAGCCGGGGCAGCCGTCGCAAGACCCGAACGCCGCCAACCCGCCCGCACCGACCGCCCCGGACGCCGGTAGCGGACCCCAAGACCCGTCCAAGCCGGGGCAGCAGCCGGATGTCACGACCGACCCACAAGCCCCCGACATGCCTGGGGACCACGAGGAGATGGACTTCGAGCAGTGGAAGGACTCTTACTTCAAAGAATCCGTCAAGGGCGACGTGAACAAAATGATCGACATGATCCACCAGGTCCGCGACCTGGAACTCGACCCCTACCCCCGCAAGTTCGTCGAAGACAATTTGCAAATCTGTTTCCTCCGTCAGAACGCCAACATCGACAAGGCGGGTAAGGAGATACGCAAACTAATCAAACAAGAGTTGGACCAGAACAACCCATCCGTCACCCTGGTGAACCACATGAACACCGTGCTGGCCCAGATGCCGGAATTGTCCAACGTGTTCGTCAAACTGAAGGGTCTGCTGGGCATGAAGGGCGACCTGCACCGCAAGTACATCGGTGCCCTGCTCGGCGGCACGCAGGTGGGGACCGGGCAGAACGCCGAGGACATCATCTACAACGAGAAGATGTACTCGATCCGCATTTCCACCCGGTACAACGACAAGTGGGGCAGAGTTGACATCGGGAAGTGGGCGTTGAGGGAAGACGACCCCGACCGATACCTGTCCGAACCCGAGTTGAAAAGACTCCAGGGGGAAGGCTCGCCGGGCGAGAAAGAAGAACTACGCAAGCGGATCGTCATCGAGAGTATCGCGGAGCAATTCAAGGAGCGGGCCTTCATAATCAACGTGACGGGCAAGAACGGCACGGTTTACACGGTGGGCTGGGACTTGGCGGGGTCAATGAAGGCCGCGTACACCCAGGGCAAATTGGTGGTGCGGACCATCCAGAGCGAGAATTCCGACTCCATGATTACCGACGACGGCGAGATCGTCCCGTTCGTTGACATAAAGATAAGGTACGTCAAGGAAACCGGCGGTCAGGACGAGGACGGGAAGCCGGAAAAGGAAGAACACGACTTCCTGGAGAGGATCGACGGCATGTTGTTCCTCACGGCGAGATTCAACATCCTCCGCGAGGCGGCGTCATCCTTCCAGGGGATCATCTTGAAGGAGACTCCTTACACCGGCAACCCGTCAGATTTGCGTGTTTTAACTAGGTGCGTTCCGAGTTCGGCTGAATGCCTCCTTAGACAGTGTGCCATCATGTTATTGCATTTCTGTTGTGGCTATGCTATAGTATAGAAAAGGAGTGACATGAAGTGCTGAAAATCACACGAGATCAGGCTCAAAAAATCATCGACTTGAAGGTATCGGGGACGACGACATCGCAACTCACGAAGATGTTCGGCGTATCTCAAGGCTGTATTCTTTGCGTTCTGAATGGAAAAACCTGGGTCGAATGCAACCGCCCCAATGATCTCCAGTGTCTCATCGGAAAACTAGATCAGCGACAGGCACAAGAGATGATTGATTTGTTCGTCGCGGGCGAGTCAATCGACAGGCTGTCTCAGCAATTCGGAGTCACGAAAGGAAATATATACAACATCATCCGTGGCCTGACATGGAAGAAATGCAATCGACCCGAAGGGATCGAAGAAGGACTGAAACATCCCATCACCCAGGCGTTAGCCCAGCAGATCATCGAGGAATTTTGCCGAGGGGCGTCCACCTACGAATTGGAAGAGAAGTACGATCTCTGGCAATCGTCGATATGCAATTTGATCGCCGGTCGCACTTGGCCTCAGTGCGACCGTCCGCCCAATATAGAAGAAATCATCGAACAACGACGACAGAAGGGAATATTCGCTCTGGGCAGGAAATGTCACATCGATGCACCGCCGTTCACATCGGTACAAGAGGATGTAATCATCGGGTCTTTGTTGGGTGATGGGAGTATATCTCACAACAGCCTAAACGGTGGATTCTCCAAAACCCAAAAATTGGGCCGTCTCGCCTACCTCGAATGGATGAATGAAGTTTTCGGCCCATACGGCAATGGCATCAAACCGATCCATTCATCAGAAAAACTCATCGGCGGAAAAAGTGGCAGAATCATCGAAAGAAGGAAAGTCGAAAAAAGACATTCTGGATACATCCTGACCACTCATCAACACCCGAACTGGACTGAATTGAGAGAACAATGGTACAAAAATAAAATCAAAATCGTGCCGATGAATTTGACTCTCAACGAGTTGAGAGTCGCCACCTGGTTTTGGGACGACGGGAACAACGACTCGCAGCAACGGGCGGCAACGTTCTGCACCCAATCTTTCACTGCGGAGGAGGCAAAGTTTCTTTCTAGCAAGTTACATGATTTCGACATCTTCCCAAAGATTGTGTTCGTGACTTCTTCCTACACCGGCAAGAAAATGCCGATGCTAAAAGTCTATAGCAAATCTTACGACAACCTGATCGAACTGGTGAAGCCGCACATGCTGTGGGATTGTTTCGCTTACAAAATTCGACATCGGGTTGCTCTGACGAATGCCACTCGGAAGCCGATTTCGGAATGGAAAAGATCGCCGAATGTATTGACGGCGGAAGACGTGATCCGCATATTGCGAATGAAGGGGGTCAAGAGCCAACAGGAAATCGCCGATCAGTTCGACGTGCGGCAAACCACGATATCGGCAATTATGACCGGAAAAATATGGAAACACATCCATCGGGCATAACTATCGGAGACATTGTAGTCAGGAGAAATATGCCAGTCGAAATGTTCATGGAATTCGTTGACCGCAAGCAGCGGGAGTCCCGACGCCATCTCAAGATCGTCGAATCCCTCCTGAAGAGCCACGGACTCCAGGTCAAGGGGCATCTGGACGACGAAGACCCGTATGTCTACCTGAAATCGACCCACCCGAAGTTGAGTTTCGACGGGGTCCGCATCTACGAGATCGGCAACTCCCTAGCCTACCGCATCGTGAAGGAAGAGAAGACCGAGCCTTTCGGCAAGGCTTACTCGTTGAACCTCGAAGAGATGTTCAACGACTTCATGAGCGAGAATAACGTGAAGGAGGAGCAGGCGGGGAAGAAGGTCATAGAAGGCGTGCTGAACGAACTCAAGAAATTCTTCGATAAGAGTGCCACCGCCGAGCGTGAGATGAAGAAGGGCGACCCCGACGGCAACGGCGTCATCCTGCGGACGGGCGGGACGGATTATTCGTCGCTCGTTTTCAATAAGTCTTGAAAAACGATTGATGCCTTGTTATAATAGCCATAGGAGGAAAATATGGCTCAACAATCTACGCCTCATACGCAGGAATATATCGCCGAGCAGTTCGCAGACCGTGGGTGCGAACTACTCGGCGTATACAAAAACAAATCCACTCCGGTAGCATTCCGATGCAAATGCGGACTAGAATCGACAATAACCTACGGTTCATTCCGACGTGGATCATATTGTCTTGGTTGTAGTGGAAAAAAGAAACACACGACGGAAGAAGTCCGCCAATTGGCAGAGAGTCGGGGATGCGAATTATTGAGCGAATATACTGGTGCCCATTCGGCAATTACCGTTAAATGTCACTGCGGGACCATCTACAGTACCGTGTGGAGCAATTTCCGTGAAGGGCGATCATGCAAGAATTGTGGTATGAAGAGAACCGCCGAATCACTTCGTCTTGATATTTCCGATGTCGCAGAGAAATTTCAAGCCGCCGGATGTGAATTGATAAGCAAAATCTACTGCGGTAGTCACAAAAATCTCGATTACATCTGCGTATGCGGTCGAAAATGCAAAATGGCATTCAGCAATTTCCAGAACGGGCAAAGATGTAAAGCATGTCGATCAGCCAACATGTCTGGGGACAAACACCACAACTGGCAGCCGGATAGAGAATTATTGAAAGTAAAAAGAAAAATACAAAGTAGGTGCCATGCCTCGCTAAGGCATATGTTGAAAAAAAAGGGCATAAAAAAGCAACAGAAGAGTGCGGCACTGCTCGGATACTCGCAGAAGGACTTGGTCACTCATCTAACCAGTCACCCGAACTGGAGTTCCGTCAAAAGCGGAGTGTGGCATATCGATCACATCTTCCCCATCAAGGCATTTTTTCAATACGGCATCTATGATTTAGCCGTAATAAACGCCCTCGACAATCTTCGCCCTTTAAGTGGCGAGGACAATATGAAGAAACATGCTAAATACGACACCGAGGAATTCGAGCGATGGCTGCGACTAAAAGGTGTGTTATGCAATTCAAAGAATGGCTGGGGATGGACGAGGCCCGATTCAAGGGGCTGAAGAGGATGTTCCAACAGGAACACCCCGACATGCCACGCTACGTCCAGAACGACTTGTACAACACGCGAGTCGGCCACGCCATGAACCGACAGGTGGGCCAGGGCGGGCAAAACACGGATCGGCCCGCAGAAACGCCCAACTCCGACTTCCCGGCCACCAAGCCGCCCGCCCAGATGTCCCCGTCCCAAATCATGGACCGGGCCGGATTCCGAAAAGACAAGTGGCAGCAGCAAGTGTTGCAACTCAGTCCGGCGGACTTCAACGAGAAGACGCAGTGGCACTTCATCGACCGCCGATTTGGCTTCCGGGAGGAGGCCCAGATCAGGAACGACAAGCAAAGGACGGAATTCCAGAGGCAGGCCATCGCCTACAAAGAACCTGGAACGAACGAGCCGGTCATCATGCGGAAGACCAACCAGGGGTACGAACTCCTGGAAGGCTGGCATCGCACGATGAGCCTACTACTGACGGGGTGCCCCAAAGACCAAATGGCCCTGATGCAATCCGGGGACGGGTACGTCCAAGATTTCGACTTGTCCAAATGGCGTCGGGTGTCGATGAGGGCTTACGTCGCGTCGGGCCAATCAGCCCCCGATGCGTTGGCGGGTACGGCAGATTATGTGCCGGGGACCGACGACTATCACCCGCCTACGGACGCTTGACGCCCTTGGCGGCGTAAAACGCGGCCATGGCGGCGTCCATGGTCGCATCCGATTCAGAGAGGCGGCTTTGCTGGGGGGCGGGTTTCACCCTGACTTCGACCTCTTCCTCTTCCTCTTCCTCTTCCTCTTCCTCTTCCTCTTCCTCTTCGACCTCTTTGATGTCGAACCGGAGGGCGTGGCGGTTGGGGTGGTCCCGACCGCAGCGGGGGCACACGGGGAATGAAGGGTCGAAACCGCCGAGTTCGGTGTTCTGTTCCAGGTTGACGGAGTGCCCGCAATGGTTGCAACTCGTCAGGCCGGGGGAATACTCACTCCCTAGCAGGAACCACTCCATCATCCCCACCCCGGCCTCGATCCCCATGAACCAGTGGGCACACTTGCCGCAAGTGAACATTCCAAACCTGCTGGCCTGCCCGATGTTCATGCCGCCGTTACATCCAGGGCATTTGATCTTCATCGCGGACTCCTCTCTAGTGGATTCATGATCTTCCTCATTCTTGAGGATACGGCGTTTTTGTCATTTGTAAAGCCTAGATAACGGCATGAACCCGAATCTTTTCCAGTCCATCGAGCAGTGCTTGAAGGGCAACAACGCCCTGGCAGGACCGGCCAGCCCCGTCATCGCCGCCGGGAGTCTGGTGAAATTCAATTACCTGTACGCAAAGCCAGGACACGACCAGACCCCGCTGGTCCTGCTGACCCACCCGTGCCCGTACAAAGACGTGTACTACCGGGGCATCAACTTGAACTACCTCACCTTCCCTTTCATCCGCAAGTTGTTGCAACAATTCGGCGAGCAGCCCACCTTTTCGTACAGCCAAAATATCAAGGGGCAGGCGTACATAGTTTCGGCGTTCCGCCAATACAAACGACAGGGCGTGAGCGGCATCCAGAAGCTCAACAGCCCTTTCCTCCTGAACGCACTGGCCTGTGCGAGATCCGCCGACCCCAACGAAGTCGAATCCATCCGAAAAGTAATCCGGGATCAGATACGGAAGCAGACCAGCGTGCAGGCCCAGCCGTCCGCCGAGATGCCTTTCGGGAATTCGACCGGAGTTGGGGCGTAAGTAACTCTTTTACACGAAGTATCTTCTTTGGATGAGCGGTATACATGGCACAAATGCTTGATGATTTCGGTCGTGCGGTAAAAGACGCCACAATGAGCCTAGACGCCCTCCGTGGGGTGATTCGTTCCCTCGCCCAGGGGAACACGGGCAAGGCCACGTCCCGCAAAGAAGTCGCCGACAAGGCGGGCCTGCCGTCCATGCCCGAGCCGAATCCCGCCAACGAGAAGGCCATAGGCGAAATCAAAGAATTACTCAAGACTTACTTCAAGGACTACGCGAAGGACGAAAAAGACGGCAGCAAGTGGGCCGACGACATGATCGACCTCATGAAAGACCTCGTGAAGAACAAGGAAGAGAAGAAGAAGAACCCCGACGAAAAAAAGAAGAAGAAGGAGCCGAGGGTGAAGACGGGGGCGTCGGAGAAGTCCGCCATGGCGTTGACGGGGGGCATCAAGTCGTTCGACGTTCGCAGCAACGCCACGCGGAAAGAACTTACTGCCATTATGAAGAAGCTGGACCCGGCGGTCCAAATCCTGAAAGGGTCCGCCAAGGGTGATTTCAAAATGCAAACCACCGCCACGCCCGAGGCGATGGGGCAAGCCGCGAACGGTGCTGGAAAGCACATAGAAATTATAGATCCAAAAGCGACGAAGAACATGTACGCATTGGAAAGTTCGCTGCGTAACGTGGAGAACCAGGTCAACAAGGTCCAGGATGCCCTGATGGGCTTCGAAGTCGGCAAGTCCCTCTTCAAGGGTGTCGTAAAAGAAGAGACGGAATTCATCCGCAAGTCGAGGGAGGCGGCGTTCGAGGTAGACGGGATCACGAAGGAAACGAGGGGTCTTCAGCGGGCCTATGAGGACATCGGCACCACCGCCAAGACGACGGGCATGGACCGATCTGCCTACCAGAAGGAATACCTGAAGAACATCAAGAGGGGCATTAAAGACCTGGGGGTCGCCAACAAGGTGACTACGGCGTCCCTGAACACCGAACGCATGATCGGCGTGGAGGCGGGATTATTGAGCGACACCTTCGGCGACTGGAACCAGGCGATGCGTATGAACGCCAGCCAGGTCGCCGACATGGGCCGTGGCATCCGCGACGTTGCCAAGTACACCGGGGTGACGGGGGAGAAATTGGCGGCAGCGGTCAACCACAGCCAGGAATTCATCAAAGTCATGCGTAACGCCGCCACCCTGTCGGCGACTGCGGCCAAGAACATCATCGAGATCCAGGCCGTGGCCCAGAAGATGGGTACTACGGACACGCTGAACCCGCTGATGAAAGCGATGACCAACACGAACAGCCTGATTCGGGACGCCTCGATGCAGACCAAGGCGTTGCTCTTCAACGCCGCCGCCAAGACGGGCCGGATCGGGGATCTGATGAACGGCACGATCCTGAAGTCCAAGAAGGGCATCAACGACATGGCGAAGGGACTCGAGGCCAACCTCAAGATGTTCGGCGTGAACAGCCTCGAAGAGATCGACCAACTCAGCGACGACGCGAAGATGAAGCTGAACCTGCAACTCAAGGCCGCGTTCGGCATCGAGTTGGGGGAAATGCGTCAGACCATCGAAACCCTGAAGGAGGCCGGTAAGGGGATGGCCGAACGGCTCACGGACATCAACAAGAAGATGGGGCAAAACCTGACCGTCGAGGAGAAGAAAGCCCTCATGGAGCAGGCCCGCTCGATGAAGGCGAGCAAGAGCCTGGAGGTACTGACGGCAATCGACGAAGCCGCCAAGGGGGCGAAGAACATGGACCAGGCTCTCGCCAAGTTCGGCGAACGCCGGAAGGACTTCGAGGACGACCTGCGTGCGATGGGGATTTCCGCCACGGACAACGCCGACGTTGCCCGCAAGGCCATCGGCTCTGCCGTGGAGAACATCAACTCCAGCCTGAAGAAGTCCGGCAAGCAGGAGATCAAGATCGACTCGTCCCAGATCGAAAACGCCCTGAAAGACCCGGTCGCCTTCCGCGAGTTGCAAGCGACCCTGACCAAGGCCGAACAACAGGCGGCGGTGGCACAGAAGTCCCAGCTAGACCCGATGTCCGAAATCAAGCAGAAGGTCACGGAGATCAACGACACGCTCAGGAACATGAGCCAGAACGTGTTGAGCAAGCTCATGAACAGCATGCTGGGCAAATTGGCCCTGATCGCCGTGGCTATCCTGTCGGTGCTTACGACAGCCGCCCTGTTCGTTTCCGGCCTGATGCTCCTGAAGACGCAGATCGAGACTCTTGGGGTTGCCCTCAAGGGACTTCCGGGCGGCATCGGAAATATGGCGAAGAGCTTCGGCGGCTGGTTCAAAGGTTTGACCTCGAAAGTTGGCGATCTCGCCAACAAGTTAACGGGAAGGGATAAAACCAAGGCCGTCACCCCGACGCCCAAGTTGGAAGACTTGAAGAGGGAAAATCCGCTCAAAACTCCGACGGCGATGGCGGAAACGGCCAAGGTCGAGAAGCCCGCCGAAGTCAAGCCGCTGGAACAAATCATAGCCCTCCTGAAGAGGATAGCTGATTGCGTCTGCAAGGAACCGGCCAAGGCCGCGACCGACGCCGCACCGGCGGCAGCCGCGAAGGCGAATGCGGCACCCGAAAAGGCAGCCGCAGAGGCCGGGAAGGCGGCGGGGAAGCAGAAACTTTCGCCAGAGGAAATCGCCAGCAGGAAGGCGGCGGGCCAGGCGGCGAAGCAGAAGGACGCCGACGCCGGGATCAGCCCCGCAGTGGCGAAATCCATCAAGAGGCAGGAAGTCAAGAACATCAAAATGGACAAGACCCTCAACATCATGGAGAGGAAGAACCAAATACAGGATTTGCACAACGGCAAGAAGACCGGCAAACAGATCGCCCTGGAGCAGAAGTCCAAGGCCGTGCCGCAGCCCCCGGCTGCACCCGCACCCACGGGACCGCCGGAAGGCGGCTGGGACATCAAGAAGTTGCAGGAGTCCGGCCCGGAAATGGCCAAGACCGCCGCCGCGATCCTCGTCATGGCCGTCGGCGTCGTGGCCCTGGGTGCGGCCATCGTGTTCCTGTCGCACAAGGTTTTGAAGAGTTTCAACCTCGACATGAGTACGGTGTTGCAGACTGCTGCGGTCGTCGGGGCGATTGCCCTGGCCGGTGGGGCGATTGCCATGGGGGCCATAAGCGTCATCAAGGCGTTGGAAGAACCCGAAACACAAGAGTTCGTCAAGAAGGCGAAGACGAGCTACAAGGACTTGCTGAAGACCGCCGCAGCCATCCTCGTAATCGGACCCGCCGTCGTGCTGCTGGGTGCCGCCGTGATCGCGGTGACTGCCAAGATCCTCAAGATGACGGGCCTGAACATCTCCACCGTCGCCGAGACGGCTGGCATCGTCGTGGCCGTCGCCGCCGCCGCCACCGCCATCATCGCGGGGTCGAGTGCTGCGATGGAAGCCATGGAAACGATGGACAAGTTGCCGGGCGTCAAGAAATTGATGAAGAATCCCATGAAGATGGCCTGGACGATGATTAAGGCGGGTGCGGCCATCCTCATCGTCGGCCCCGCGATTATTCTGCTGGGTGCCGCCATCATCAAATTCGCCCAATGGATATTGGGTTCTTTCAACCTGGACGCCAAGACTGCCGCCTCCGTCGGACTGACGACGGCTGCCGTCGTCCTGTCCGCCGGTCTGATCGCCGCCGGTGTGGCCGGGGCCGTCGCAGGACTTTACGGACTCGGCAAGTTGGCGAAACTCGTCATGAAAGACCCTACATTCCTGACGACCCTGGCCTGGGGGGCTGCGGCATTCGTAGTCCTCGCACCAATCATCCTGCTGCTCGCCGCCGCCGTTATCAAGTTCTCGCAGTGGATATTGGGAGCCTTCAACCTGACGGCCAAGCAGGCGGCGGAAACCGGATTCGCCGTAGCGGCAATCATATTCAGTGCCGCCCTAATAGCCGGTGGCATAATCGGGGCCGTCGCCGGTCTATTGGGTTTAGGTCTGCTCATCGGACTCATCAGCGGCCCCCAAGTTGCCCTGATGTTCCTCGGAGCCAAAGCGTTCGCCTTCCTCACCCCGGCTATACTCGCCCTGGCTGTGGGTGTCGTGAAAATATGCGAAGGTCTAATGGGTGCGTTCGGCATTAACATGGGCCAGGCGGC
>JAYVUD010000139.1:0-4182 GCA_043788335.1 Chloracidobacterium sp.
CTGGGCCGATGCGTATCATGGCCGAGGATAGCGCGGCGGGTATGATGACCCGCAGTATCGTGCCGGTGATCATTTTGATACCCATCATATTGGGTTTTCTTAGATTGACGGGGGAGCGAGCGGCCCTCTATGACCTCCCGTTTGGAACGGCGATGCAAACATTGATCGAGATCGTCCTGCTCTTGATCTTGCTCTGGATAACTGCGATCGCTATCAGCAATCAATCGAAAAGAGGCCTCATTCAGTCAGTCGCCCTGCGTGAGTCTGAGGAACGTCGGAAACTGGCACAGGAAGCCGGAAACGTTGGTATCTGGGACTGGAATATCATCGCCGGCCAGACCTACTGGTCGGAAAATATGTGGGCATTTTATGGCGAGAAACTCAGCGACATTAATCCCGACGAGTCTTACTGGAGCTCACGCCTTCATCCGGCGGACCGAGACCGGGTTAAACAAAACATTCAGCAGGTCATCGACGCGGGAGAAACGACATTTTGGGATGAGTTCCGCATCATGAGATCTGACGGTTCAGTTCGGTGGATCGAGGCCCGGGCAAATGTTGCTCGCGATGATTCCGGCGCCGCGCTCCGAATGTACGGCGTAAATACGGATATTACCGATCGAAAGGCGGTCGAGGAACGGATCAGGATCAGCGAAAACCAGATGCGGCTCGTCACGGATTCGGTCCCGGCCTTGATCGCGTACGTCGACACGGAACGTCGCTATCGGTTTGTAAATAAGAAATATCCAGAGTGGTATGATCTCGGGCGCGAGGAGATCGAAGGGAAAACCGTGGGTGACGTCATCGGGTCAAAGGCCTATTCGGCCGTCAAGGATAAGATCGACAGGGCCCTCGCCGGCGAGCAGACGATTTTCGAAGCGGAGTTCGATGTTAAGAAGGCAGGACCGCGATATGTCAGGGTTTCGTATGTTCCCGATGTCGGCTTGGACGGCAGAGTGAATGGTTTCTATTCACTGGTCAGCGACCTGTCCGACCTAAAGGAAGCTCAGGACTTGCTAAGGCAGACAAATGAGGATCTTGAAATAAAAGTTGTAGATAGGACGAGGGAATTGACGGAAACTCACAGTGCCCTGATCGATGAGATGCGAGAGCGCCAGATCGTGGAAACTAAGAGGATCGATCTGCTGCGGAGGCTCGTGTCGGGCCAGGAGGTTGAGCGGCGTCGAATTGCCCGCGACCTGCACGATCACTTGGGCCAACGCCTGACGGCTCTCAGACTAAAGATCGAATCGCTCCACGATATTTCCGGCGGCAACGAAAAATTTACGGCCCGGGTCGAACGGCTGCAGCAGATCGCCGCGCGTATCGATTCGGAAGTGAGCTTTCTCGCATGGGAACTGCGGCCAACGGCCCTTGACGATCTTGGATTGGTCGATGCGATCGGAGCCTTCGTCAATGAGTGGTCAAGACATTACGAAATACCGGCGGATTTTTATTCCTCCGGGCTTTCCCAAAGCAGGCTCGACCATGAGACGGAGACACATCTCTACCGGATCACACAAGAGGCACTGAATAATATAGTTAAGCATGCCGAGGCGAAAAATGTATCGGTCCTGCTCGAAAAGCAGGAGGGAAACGTCGTTCTAATAATCGAGGATGACGGATCGGGCTTTGACCCGGCGGTCTCGAACGGCAAAAATAAGGCTGCCGGAGGCCTCGGGCTGACGGGCATGAGCGAACGGGCGTCCCTGGCCGGCGGTAACCTCGAGATCGAGTCCGCACCCGGCAAGGGCACGACTATCTATGTACGTGTGCCCTATTCAGCCTGAATATTTGTTATGAATGAAAAGATACGAGTTCTGATCGCCGAGGACCACCAGACCGTACGCGAGGGGGTGAAGCTGCTGGTCAACGCCCAACCTGACATGGCGGTGATCGGCGAGGCCGGCGATGGCGAGATTGCCATCGAAAAAGTGGCGGAGCTCAACCCGGATATTTTGTTGATGGATATTTCGATGCCGAATTTGAACGGTCTCAAGGCCACCGGCCGCCTGCGGCGACTCTATCCGCATTTGAAAATACTGATCCTGACACGGCATACCGACGACGGATATCTTCAGCAGTTGCTGAGCGCCGGAGCAAACGGCTATGTGCTCAAACAAAGCGCTCCGACGGAACTTGTAACGGCGATCCGTACCATCGCCGGCGGTAATGCATATCTTGACCCGTGCCTGACGCGTAAAGTGATGGGCGGTTATGTAAACCGCTCCGCATCCATGCGAGGTGAAAATAAGGGCGACGTGACAGACCGCGAAAATGAGGTCCTCCGCCTCATAGCCCTCGGGTACAGTAATCAAGAGATCGGAACAAAACTTGATTTAAGTATCAAGACGATCGAAACCCACAAGTCAAACGCGATGCGAAAACTCGGAATCTCCAGCCGTATCGACATCGTCCGCTACGCCATCCTGCAAAATTGGCTGCAGGATAATTGATCCCTTCCGTGTTTACTCATTAGGGATTTCCCCTAGTGATCTTACCGATTTTCCCGATTTTCTCACAAAACAAAACGAACCATAATCAAAAACATCGAGTAGGCAAAAACGCGGACATCTCGCTAGTGATGGAGCGAAGGGACAACTTAATACTGTGTATTCGATCGTCAAGGGGGATAAGCAAGGGCCGAGACCCGGCCCTTGTTTAGCAAGCATTAATTTTACATAGGGTTCAGTGGCGGAGACTGTCACCTGCAAGGTTTCGATACTAGGGGGAAAACAAATGAGTTTTAGAGAGAGTACATATTCGGGATTTGATAATAATCATACTGACTATCATTACACGACGTCGCCGGCCAACAATTCGCCAGCGGAGGGCAATCTATTGCTGAATAGTTTGCCGTCGGAAGTGAAGCGCTCCCTGGGGGCGGCGTTACAACCGGTCGTGTTGCGAAAAGAACAGTATCTCTACCACGAAGAAGACCGTCTCGACTTTCTGTATTTTCCGGTTACTTCGGTGATCTCTGAATTCAGAACCCTGGAAGATGGTCGAATGGTCGAGATCTCGGTCACGGGCAAAGAAGGGGCGATCGGGCTGTCATCGATATTTTCGGGTTCGCCAATAACATCGAACTGCATACAGGTGTCTCAGGCCGGCGCGGCCCATCGGGTAGACGCCCGGACATTCGAAAAATTGATTCGGTCGAACGACAAGATACGCATTGATCTCAGCCATTTCATCGACCGATATATCCGCCAGATCTCGCAGAAAGCGATCTGCAATATGTATCACTCGGTCAAAGAGCGACTGTGCACCTGGCTGCTTATGATACAGGATCGCTGTGGGTTAAAAAAATTAAGCCTTACGCACGAACAGATCGCACGGGCTCTGGGCGTCTACCGCCCGAGCATTACCTGTATCGCTCAGGAGTTGCGCGAGAGCCGAATGATCGACTATTCTCGCGGCGGCATCTTGATCCGCGACCGGAAACTGATCGAACAGTCGGCGTGCACTTGCTATTCCGAGCTTTGTGCGTCGCCCGCTTGGTAAGCGGTCAACCAGATTGGCGGGAAGCCAATCATACCTGAACACCCATCCAAATTAATGTTCGCCGGCTTCCCGCCAAACCCTTTTTTTTCTACGGAGGTTAGGTAATGTCAAAAGATGTAATCAGTGTACACGGCGAAGATGTCGCCGTTAGAGAAGATACAGCCAAGGCCTTTCGCGGGGTTAACTGGGCCATTATTTCGATCGGAGCTTTCGTTGTAATAGCCGCAATAATATTTTTCACGCTCTTTATCAGCTCCACCACAGGCGGTTCCGTGGAGAACCCCTCCCAGATCAAGAATTCTAATTCGAACTAAAGTCAATCGAAACGCCACATACCAATAATGATCAAGAGGCTCTCATGTATATACCGTGAGGGCCTCTTTATTTGACGCAATATGGGTAGTTAGGCCTTAAAATACGAGAAGAAATAGGGTCAGCCAAATATGACGCTTATGCGTCACCATCCAATATGAAAACCGATGGGGCCTGGGTCCAGTTTGACGACTCCATAGGTGTATTTTCAGAGCAGGCACGCGAAATTGCGATTCTTGCACGATACGTCTCCTCGATGAGATCCTTGGTTGCGGCAAACTGGACGTCGGTTCGGGATCTGGTACGAGTCGCGTCGCAACGTCGGCTCGTGCTTGACTGATCGAGCCCTATAAGCAGTCAGTG
>JAYVUD010000140.1:0-7736 GCA_043788335.1 Chloracidobacterium sp.
ATCGGACAGCAAAGGCACGCCGGATCGCTTTCCGGCGTGCCTTTCGTTTTCGACTCGCCTATTTTCTACGATGATCCTTTCGCGAATTTACCTCAACACTTTGAAACTTGAGGACGACACGGATGTTTTCCGAACGCTTGTCCATCGCCGCGGGTACAAACGGCGCATTTGACGCATCAGATTCCAGCGCCTTTTCAAGCTCATTGACGGCCTCGACGTTTTGCGAGGGTTCGACAACCTCGGCGATGCGGGCAAGCCCGTTTGAAAATACGTCCGCAACCACGACGATCTCATCGTTGCGTATGCCGTGATGAGCAAGCGATCTCGACAGTGTGGCCAGCGTACCTTGCGGATTTACGCTCGGCGATTCGCCGGCGACGGCCATGCGGCCACGAGCGTACTCGATCGGGGAAATATCGCTTGCGTTGGCTGATCGAGGCAATTGCCCCGTGTCTGAGATCATTATCCGAGCGTCCGACGTGTTCCGCTTGGCGGTGTAATCGTCAATGGCGAGTCCTCCGGAGAGCATTAGGGTAAGGAACGAAAACCCGATGACCACGGACGTCATAACGCCCGCCGCCAACGGCATCAGTCGCATCTGAAACCATTCGAACCGCGGCCTCCGCAATGAGGCATGGCGTCTCGCCCGCGCCTCGTCCCGAACTGCGAACCTAACCCGATGGGCCATAGCCGCCGGCATCACGGGACGCGACATTTGTCTCAGGCCGTCACGAACCTCACGGATGCCGTCGACATGGTCACGGCAAAGCGGGCACGCGGTGAGATGGCGCTCAAGCCAGGCCTTTTCCGCCGTGGTTGCTAAACCGTCAACGTACAGGGAGATCGTTTCTTGTAAATCGCTGCATTTCATTGCTTTGATCCTTGGCGGCGTGCCCGTTGGCTCACCGCTTATGAATGAATGGCTCACTGACCCCGGCTGTTTTCAAAACGCGAAAACAACGCTGTGCTGAGTTCGTAGTCACGATATTCAAATTTCGGCCGTTTCACTTTCTTGTTGCTGGTCCAGTCAAATATCAGCCTCGATCCGTTTATCGCTCGTCCTCACTCAACCCTTGTCCACTTTTTCTTGACCTATCGTTTGGCACCGATTTTTTGTCTAAATTAAAGATGAAACCGGGGCGAGTGAACCATTCATTCAATTGTCAAAAACCTTTTAGTCGTCGCCGCAACTCTTCGCGGCCGCGTGAGATCCGTGATTTCACCGTTCCGAGACCGACGTCGAGAGCGGCGGCGGTCTCCTCATAGCTAAGGCCTTCGATATCGCAAAGGATAACGGCCTCTCGAAAAACCATCGGCAGATCGAGCAGGGCCGATCTCAGGGCCGATTCGCGTTCGCGTCGGAGCAGAGCATCCTCGGGGCTGATTCCTTTGTCGGCGATCGTTTCCGACACTGTCATCTCGGTCGTGCCGATCAGCGAATCGAGCGAGACCGTTTGGTCACGTTTTCGCCGTTTCCACCAGCGGAACCGGTTTCGTGACTCGTTTATGGCAATGCGAAACAACCACGTTTTAAGTCCTGCCTCACCGCGAAATTTATGTACCGACCGCAGAGCACTCAGAAAGGTCTCCTGCGTCAGATCGCCGGCCTCTTCCGCATTTTCGGTCAGGCGATACAACATTGCAAAGATCTCGCCCGAGTATCGCTCTACCAATGTGTCAAAGGCTGCCGCGTCGCGTGCCCTCAGCTTTTCAATCAGATCTGATTCGGGGGAAGCGTGGACGGACAGAGGCTGTGCCGCCACTGCGGCATGTCGGAATTCGTCTGCGTCAAATGTCATTGACTTCGTGAAGACCATTTCCTGCCCTTATGGTTTGCTCTCGTGAGCAGAACCGATAAACTGTCCGTTCGCCCATATTCCGCGAACTGGTATGTTTAGACACCGTTTAAGGAACTTTGTTCCCGAAAATAACACATTTATTTTCAACGGCTGCCGCGGCAGTTTTGTCAGGATCACCATTCGATTCACGCTAATTTGCTCTAAACGCCGATTTAAGCTAAATTAACTCTTTTGGAAATCGTCCGGCCACGGCAATTATATAACGATTGTAGAGGCGGAAATTGCATTAATTTTACATCATGGCAAGAAAGCAAAGAAGATTGGAACAGGTCGCAACGACCGCTCCCGACAATACACCAAAGCCCCGTTTCGAGGACGCCTTTCAGCATAAGGTCGGCCATAAGATCGAAGAGTTCGGAAAGCAATTCGATGGCAAGGGCCGCACGATCACGTACGGCATCGCCGGATTGGTCGTTTTGGCGATACTCGTCGGTATCTTTTACCAGTATAACCGCCGTTCGACGGGTGCCGCTCAGGCAGCGTTGGGCAAGGCGATCGAGATATCGCAGGCACGCGTGACAGACGCTCCGCCGCCGGCCGGTTCAACCGAAAAGACATATAAATCCGAAAAGGACCGCTCGGATGCCGCCATCGCGTCATTCCAAGAGGTCGTCGATAAATTTGGCGGTTCGGCCGCAGAAAAGGCAAAGTACTTTATCGCCGTCAACCGCCTGACGACCGACCGTGCTGCGGGGATACTCGATCTTGAGGGCCAGGCGAAGGGAAGTTCGGATACGGCTAAGCTCGCTAAATTTGCACTCGCCCAGACCAAGGCCGAGGACGGCAAATTTGACGAAGCCGCGACGCTCTATCAGGAACTAGCCGCAATGCCCGATGCGATCATCGCCAAGGACACGGTAAATTTTCAATTGGCAAAGATCTACGAAAAGCAGGGTAAAAAGCAGGAGGCCGTTGACCTTTTCTATAACATCGCCAAGGCCGCGAGTGACGCCAAGGATGCTGACGGAAAGGCGATCCCGATGGGTGAAACTGCCCGCGATGCCAAGGAAAAGCTGACGCAGCTTGATCCCGAAAAGGCCAAAGATATCAAGGAAGCCCCGCCAGAAAGCCCGTTCGGCGGCAGCCCGATCGGCTAATAGCCGAATTTTAGCTAGTGTATTTGAAATTGACGCCCCGATTCGCTATTTCTTAATGTAGTTAAGAGATATCGTCTCGGGGCAAACTTTGTATTGAACGAACAAACACAAAATCATACCCAGGATCAGGTGAACGCCCAAGCCGGTAGATCCACCGATCTCGCGGCCGCGCCGGTATCTATCCGTGTATCGCCGAACAGCTATTTCATCACACTGCTCCTCGGGTCTTTCTTTTCTGCATTTCTCTTCTACCTCGAGTTTGACCCGGCCGGTACGGCTCTGTTTTGCTTTTCGTGGATCGTAGTGCCGTTTTTTGCGATGAATGACCGCATAACCTTCGACGGCCGCCGACTATCGCGCACGGGCATTATCCCGCGGATCTGGGCATGGTTCTACTGCACGCGGCGGAGGCTCAAGCTATCGGATATTGAGCAAATTGAGACGGCGGCCGTGCGAACGTTGAAACGCGGCGGCAACGTCTTTTACCGATACCGGACGGCTGTTCGCGGCAAAGGTATCCAGATCGCGTTTGCCTCGGGCGGCGGCGATTACCGGCGGATGATCGACGCGATCCTGCCGCGTGTGGCGGAAAATGTCCTCGACGCCCGGTCGATCGAACTTCGCGACTATCTTGCTGACCCGCGGGCGACATTGCTCAAGGCCGAGGCAGAGCAGATACCGTCAGCGGAGGTGCTGAACAACGCAACTCGCGGCATCCGTACGACGTCGCTCATCGAACCGCACGATGTCGATCCGGCTGAGGCTGAAAAGGCCGAACGGCTGCGAAAGCTGGCCAACGAACTGCGGCTCAACGGCTTTTTGCGACAATCGCTTGAAGCGTTTCGGCGGGCTCTGATGATCAAACCGCACGACGGGCATTTGCTCTTCGATTTTGCCCGGTGCGTTCAGTCCTTTGCCGGAGCGGAACGCAGTCCGCGTCTCGAACGCAAGGCGATCGCCGCGTTGCGGCTGGCTGAAATGCGGGCTAACGACGACGGCGACCTGCTGGAACGGCTCGGCGAAGCGTATTTTCAGGCGGGCGAATGGCGTCGTGCGGCCGCGGCGTTCCAAAAAGCACTGGGCCACGTTGGTGAAGGGTTTCGCTCTGCCCGCGGCCTCGCCGAGATCGCTCTTCGCGAAGGCAAGATCGCTCACGTCATACATCATTTTTCGACCGCCAACCGCTTGGCCGAAACTCCGAGCCTTAGGCGTTGGACCAACGGCGAGGCTGAGTATTTCGCACGCCTGAATGACGACGACGAATATATGGAGATGGAAGTAAGCCGCGTCGGCCTGCTCGAAACCCTAGAGAGCGTCAAACGCACCGCTCTGAGGCTCACATTCCTCGGTTTTCCGGCTATCTTCATCGGCGTTATCGGCGAAGACGACCTCATCGCCAACGTAGGATGGGCAATCTCAGCCGTCACGCTCCTGATCTGGACCGCCGTCAACATCAGCATCAAGATGTTTTCGACCCGCATACCGTACGACCTGATGGAAAATACGGACGATTGACGTGCGGCGAGCGTCAGTCTGTCGGCCCCCCATTCGCCGTTTCGAACTCAAGAAGATTGAGCACGCCATAGCTGCAGGGCATAGCCCCGCAGCACTTCCTGCTTATTGCAAACTAGCCGACGTCCTTATTGTTACCGTCGTCTGCGTTGCGGAGCATTGCCGACCAGGTGTATTCCGGCACGTCCCAGCCGGTTTCGATCTTTTTGAGGATGAACTCGGTCATATTGTCGACGATCCAGCGGTGGTTGGATTCGCCGACCGAGGCGAGTTCGGCGTCGGGGGCCGGGTTCATAAAGTCGATCGCGTAGGGCACACCATCCTTGATGGCAAACTCGACGGTGTTGAGATCATAGCCGAGAGCTTTGCATATGGTGATCACGTCCCGCTCGACGCGGGCGTGGAGGTCAGGTTCGAGATAGTCGTCGACGTTCACGTACTGCATGCCCGATAGATAGGGCTTTGACGGGTCGTACGGCATGATCAGGACCTTTTCCTTGCCGACACAGTAGCAGCGGACGAACTGGTCGTACTCGATGCCCTCCTGCAGCGTCATGCAGAGCGTGCCTGATTGGTTGTACTCGGTGAAAAGCTCGTCCATATTGTGGATCTTGGACACGTTTTTCCAACCGCCGCCGTCGAACGGCTTTAAGAATGCGGGAAAACCGACGTAATTGACGACGCCTTCCCAATCGATCGGGAATTCGAGATTTCGTAGTGATTCCGAGGTGATGTCCTTGATATACGCGTGCTGCGGGAGCAGGACGGTCTTTGGAATGGCGACGCCGATCTTAGCGGCTAGGCTGAAGTTAAAGAACTTGTCGTCCGCCGACCACCAGAACGGGTTGTTGATGATGTACGTGCCCTCGAGAGCCATCCGCTTGAGCATCGCACGGTAATACGGAACCTCGTGCGAGATACGGTCGATGATGACATCGTATTTCTTCGGTTCGTCGAGACGAATGCCGCCGACCGTGATCATCTCAGCCGCGACCTCGCCGCCGCTCTTTTCAGTGATGCTCTTAATTATTGACTCGGGAAACGTAACTTCGCGTCCCACTAATATTCCAACCTTTTTCATAGTATTCAGAATTGTAAAAGCAAATGTTTCGAAAATCGTGTAAGTGAAAGATTCTATTCGATTGAAATTGTGAAGGCAAGAAACAGAGTAAGATCAGTTGGATGATCTGAATGACCTTGTGAAACGTCGATTGCGGGATATTGGTCGAAGAGCGAGCGTCAAGGCCCGCGAGACTGAAAATATCTCTACCTAACTCTCATCGACGAGATAGGGATATCGTTTGAAAGTCCGAATCCTGCGGCCCAGAATGCGTTGTTTGAACTACCTAAGCCATACCATATTCCATTAGCGGGTCTAAATACTGCAATATCAGTCATCCCATCACCGTCGAAATCGCCGGAAAGCGGCAGGTCGCCCTGCATACCGAATTGAACCGCTCCTAGTGACCCATCACTGCTCTTGAGGTAGTACCACACGCCAGTTTCGCCGCGCCAAACACAAATGTCGTTTTTCGTATCACCGTCAAAATCGCCGGTTAGAGATCGATCCGTCGACAATCCAAATTGCACGGCCGCAAAGCCAGCGGTCGAGCGCAAAAGATACCAAACTCCATTGCTTGGACGGAAGACCGCAATGTCATTGTAGGAATCACCATCAAAATCGCCCACGATCGGTCGATCGCCCGTCTGACCGAACTGGGTGACGGTCATAATCCTGTAATAGCTTTGAAATGTATACCACGTGCCGTTCGACGGCCGAAAAACCGTATAGTCGGCCTTTCCATCCCGGTCAAAATCCCCTGGAATTGGAATATCTCCGTCGTTGCCGAAATGAAAAGAGCTAAACACGTTGTTGGATGTGGTGTAGATGTACCAATTGCCAATTGAGGGCCGAAAGACGGCAATGTCGCTGCGTTGGTCACCATCGAAATCAGCGGGAACCGGAATGTCTGTCGGCAATCCGAATCCGTATGCTGAAAGGGAATCATTTGTGGAATTCTGAATATACCAAGTACCAGCGGATGGACGCCAAACTGCAAGATCGCTCTTGCCGTCATTATCGAAATCGGTGAGATTCCTGAGACTGACGTGGGTCTCGACGATCGTGTCTTCCGACAAAAAAGGAGCGGCCGGGCGGTCGGGAGAAAATCTCAAACTAGGCGTCGAGTTATAAACAGAGTGAAATAGTCCTGCCGAGAGATGGTTTAGTGAACCCATGCCGTTTGCGTCGGTGTAAAAAAAGTGATGGTCGAATGTCGTTTGCTCGACCTCAAAAAACAGCTCGCCGGCCTTTGGCAAACCGTTAGGCATTGTCAGGTGGACCCCGAACGAATACACGTTGCGACCGGCGTAAAATCCGCGGTATTGATCCGCGGAGAGTCCTCGTATCGCCATTACCGGTGTGATCCCGTGCCAGATCGGATCAGCAGGAAACTGTATCTGATAAAACTGGTTGTAGGAAATAGGCAGCACGTCCTTAAACAGGTACTTGCCCGCAGCATCGGTCCGTACGAGAACGTCCATTTGCGGGCTGTTGATATCAGGCATTCCCGTCAAACCCGAAAACGGCCCGACCAACCGCATCAGAACATCGGTCGCCGGGGTCGTGTAATTAGAATAGTCACGGACGTCGCCATATACCTTGAAATGCCTGATACCGCCGAGAAACTCGACCGTTGTATTTCCGATCAGATTGTTTACCTGGATCGACGGTGGCACGAAGGTGAATAAAGGATGTGTCGGCGTAAGTTTGTAGTTGCCGCCGGCAGGGAGATCATTGAATATGAACGGTTGGGATGTCCCGCCGAAAGCGGACAAGACACCGCTCTCGACCGATTCCAGATTTACCCCGGCTCCGTTTATCGAATATCCCTCAGTGTTCGCAAAGTAGCCGGATATTGAAAACGTCGGGCGATTGTCGCCGCACTTATTTATCAGGGTGTATGCCGCATGCATGTTGTACCCGACGAAGGCTACATCCGGCATCCCGTCATTGTTGAAATCGGCCACGTGGAGGTCATAAGCTGTGTCCGGAAGGTCGAAGTACTGTGACGGTTGGAATGATGTTAGCGACGTTCCCTTGAAGATTCGAAAGCCGGGAAAATTGGTCAAAACCGCAACGTCCAGAATCCCGTCGCCGTCGAAATCGGCTAAATGACCGCTATGGACGTAAACTCCGCTGGGAATCGCAAGCGGGGTCGCGATTGCCGGAGTGAACCCGCCGACGTGATCGTTGTAAAGGATGTAG
>JAYVUD010000141.1:0-2241 GCA_043788335.1 Chloracidobacterium sp.
CTTCGTGGCTCGCGTTCCGGCACTGAAAGGATGCTGGTCGCAGGGAAAGACCAAGGAACAGGCATTGGAAAATATCCGTGAGGCGATCGACCTTTTTCTGGAACCTGAGCCATCCGCTTTTGTTAAATTGAACGGTCGCGAGGTTGTCGAACTGGCGATATGAAACCGCCGCTTTATTCCGGGAGGCAGGTTGTCAGAGCACTGGAGCGATTAGGCTTCGCGGAGGTCGGCCGTAAAGGCAGCCACGTGAAAATGAAACACCCCGATGGGCGTTTGATCGTGTTTCCTTTCCACGACGAGATCGATCGATTTACACTTAAGGGTGCCCTTCGTGACGCAAATATTGAGATCGGCGACTTCGTGGCGATGGTTCGCTAGGTAGTTCAAACTCGACAATATCGACCGTTTTGTGTCAGAATTCTCTTTCTATTAATACTTTATTAATTACAAGCAGTTTAAGGAGACCATTGATCTAGATGTCAGAAGAAGCAGTTCAGGCGGCCGAGGCCGCAGTCGAAACGCCGGCAGCAGAACCGGAAGACGTTTCGTATCAGGCAGTTGAGAAAGAAGGCGTCGTCACGGCGATCTGGGAAATGCAGGGCCATAAGCATCTGCGAACCATCGATCCGCGTTCGCACGAGGGCAAACAGATCCTCGCACTTTTCGAAACAGCCGCCTAAAAAAGGTTTTTTAGCCACGAATTACACGAACGGACACGAATTTAATTTCGTGCGTTCGTGTTTTTTAGCGCGTGCATCTTCGCCCGAAAGTCACGAAAAACACGAATTTTGAATTCGAATGGCAGTGCCCTAATTGGCCCATGAAAGGATCTTTTTTATGGGATGATCCACAGGGCGCAGTTTTCTCCCGTCTAGTTCGGCAGCCTCGGCAACGCCGAGGCCGGCTGAGGTGAGAAAGATCGCTTCTGCCGTTTGAAGTTCGTCGATCGCGGCCTCGACCTCGCGGCAATCGAGGTTTTCGAGTATATATTCCCGGGTCGTTCCCGGCAGACAGCCCGTCGCAAGACTCGGCGTATAGAGACCTCCGTCCTTTAGCCAAAACAAATTGGCCATCGCCGCTGATGTGACGTGCCCATTCTCGTTGACCCGCACGGCCTCGTCAAAGCCTAACCGTTTTGCCTCGTCGAGTGTCAGGATGTTCTCAAGATAATTGCAAGATTTCACTCCGGCAAGCGGCGAGCGGGAATTGACCTGATACGGCGAAATGGTGAGTTTGAAATTGTCCGAAATCGGACGCAGGCCGCCGGTAACAATGCTCAGCCCCGTCTTTCTGAGGGGTTCACTTTCACTCGGCCAGATCGGGCTCGGGCGTTCGTCGAAAAACGTTATCCGAGCACGGCCATCGACGACCATGTTCTCGACGACCAATTCGTTAAGGGCACGCTCAACTTTTCTTTCTGAATGCTCGGAAAGGTCAATTCCAACTTTGCCAGCGTTCGCGGTCAGACGGCGCCAATGCTTTTCCCATAGAATCGGACTGCCGCCGCGAACGGCAATCGTCGTGAAAATCCCTTTTCCATTGAGCAAGGCCGACGAAAACGAAAAGACCGGCATTTCTGCCGATCCGATCGTCGTTCCGTCTAGAGAGATCGATCTGTGCATCTATGCTTCCAGACGCATCTTGTTGCCGTCTCCGGCCTCGATATTTCCCTTTCTATCGTGGCAAAATTCGCTGACGAGGTCGGTGAACAGCTCGCTTCGCTCTTCTTGCGGCACGTGGCCGCAGTTTTTGAGGACGACGAAACGTGAATGCAGGATCTCCTCGTGCAGCTTGTATCCGTTTTTGATCGGGATGACGGTGTCCTGCTCGCCCCAGATGATGAGGGTCTGATGATCGATCTGGTGAGCGTCCTGTTCGAGGCGGTCGGCGTCCCAGTTTCGCGAGGTTGCGAGCACGGCGTGGTGGCCGTCGGCCGCGGCGAGCGGGCGGCGAATCGATGCAATCCGGTCCTTGGTGATCAGGTGGTGGTTCACCTTGGCGAGCGTTCCCTGCATACGCTGTCGCAGGAACACTTTGGAATCAATGAGAAACGGAGTGATAGCTTCGCCGACGCCCGGCAGCGATGCGAGCCGCAGTATCGGATGCTGTTTCGGTTCGTCATTGATGACCGCGTCCACCAAGACTAGCTTTTCGACAGTTTCCGGATAATCGAGCGCGATATTCATAGCGACCGCTCCGCCGTACGAACTGCCCACAATTACGGCGCGTCCGACGCCGATG
>JAYVUD010000142.1:0-8228 GCA_043788335.1 Chloracidobacterium sp.
GGCAACGCTGTCCCACAACGTTTCAATGACTCTCTTTCACGCAGCATGTCGATGCGGATCTCCTTCGTTCAGATTCAGCCCATCGGGCCATTCGAGCTCAAATCCCTGCTTGATCAAAAACGACTGAAATTCCTCAAGCAGTTGGCCGTCAGCCCTGACCTCTCTTGGCCGCACGTCCTTCGATACGCAAAATACCAACAGATTGCCGGACGCTTCGCCGATATTCCACTCGATCGGATGCAGACGGTAGCAGCCGTTTGTGATGTGGGTGGTGCCAATATTTTTGCATGCGGCCAGCAGATTCTCGGTATGTTGCGGAATCAACGCACCAAGCGGAATCTGAAACGGCAGACTCTCGACATCAACATAGTTATCACCGCCAACCGTCGGATGAAGATCGATACGGTAGAACCCAACCCCGACCGAATCGCCGAATTTCTCGGCCATCACTTTACCCGGGCGGCATGCAGCAGATACGTGCTGCTCCTTGATCGTAAACTCCGCCTTTATACGGCGTGATTCGCGTATATACGGCATCTTTGCCAAACCGTTCGTTGTGTCGACAACATCGGGGCGCAACTTCAACCCTTTGAATCCAAGCTCGGTCTGTAGGTAATACAAAAACGACAGGCTCTGCTCGCCCGCTTCATTAATGATCTGGTCTCGCGATTTGGCTGGCACTACACCCGTTCCGGCATTTTCGACGTTCCGTTCGGCATTGCCCAGGTCGCCCAGCAAATAATCAATCTGCGGATAATTGACCAGCGAGATATCCGAGGAGTAGGCATCGTCGAAAAAATTCTCTTTGTGCAGAATTCTACGATATGTCCATAGACCGGCAAACGCATTGTTCGGCTCGCTGTTCGGCTGAAAATTGTACTGAACCGGGTCGAGGTTGCGCGGGCTCAAACCGGTCAGACTCAACAACCTGCCGCTCCACGGCGGATCGAGGTCGGGGACGAAATTACGCCAGAACTCGTAGTTTCGCGGTCGTTCGATGGTCCAGTCCTCGCCGTCGTGATAGCTCATCGCAAAGCACATCGAAAACGCCTGCGAGTTGCCGGGGTCAGCTTCTTTTTTTGCCGAGGGCTCGCCGGTGTCCATTCGGCTTTCCGATCCCGTCACGAATTCGGTCCCGGTCAACGGCAGCAGATCGCCAAGCTCGGTCGCATCGACAAAATACTTCGCGCTCACTAAGACTTCCTCACCCTTCGTGTTGTCAAAGAACAGAACGCTGCGGACCGAGTCGCCGCTTACGTCCGCGGCGGACGGAATCGTCCGTGTCAAGATCTCCAGGTTACCGTTCCGGACGTGTTCACCAAGCATCGACTCAAATACTGCGAGAAAAACCTTCGGCTCGGCGCAGAGCGGAGAAACCCAGCCGTCACCCGGATTCAGGAACGGATTTGCGGCCTGTTCCGGCTTGAGCGGATAGTGCCTACGGTAATATTCCCGGACGCGGGAGCGAAACGTCCGATAGCTCCGCGTGCAGCCAAATTCCTCGATCCATCCGTGTTCATCCGGGGGTGTCGCCTGTGAAGTGAACTGCCCGCCGACCCAGTCGGATTCCTCGGTCATTACTACGTTCAGACCGCCGTCGCAGGCCGCCAACGCCGCCGCGCAACCGCCAACGCCCCCACCCACTATCAAAATGTCCGTAACCAGTTCCTTCAAAACGAATATTTCCAATTCTACAAGCCTAGTCCTTAGCCGCCGCGACGATCACGACAGGTTCGCGATCCGGCAAGTTGTCGAGCTCCGTTTTCGCGATCGTGATTGCCTGTTCGACCTCGGCCAAACCCGACAGGTTTACTATCCGCATTCCAAACAACATATGAACATCCGGCAGGCTCCGCCCGGCGTCACCAAAATCTATTAATCGGTTAATGATCTCGTCGAGTGCCTTGACGGTTTCACCGACCGTCGTTTGGACAACCTCTGCATTTTGCCGCTGAAGCAAGACCACGCCTGTCTTGTCCGTGACTCGTATGGGACGTTGCGTTCGATTGAAGAGCCCGAGAAACGTTGTGATCCGATGCTCAGACGCGAATACGTACAGGGCCGAGGTCTCTCCCGCGAGTGTGACATTTTCGACGGAGGTTTGCATCGAGCGCGCGGCTGAGTTTCGACATTCGTCGACGGTTTGCTCGCCTGACAAACCGTCGTTTTGCCGCAACTCGGTCGTTCCAAACGCGGTTGCCCTGACGAGGTTACGGCGGGTGTCGACCTCGATCTGCACTTCGACAGTTTCTGGCACGGCTCCGATCCGGCAGACGGCCTCGACCGCTTCGCGACGAACCTCGAGGATTTGCTCCGGCGTCGGGTCGACAATGTTTCGCTCAACCGTGTCGCGCACCATCGCGAGTGCAACGCCGATCGTCGAGATGACCTCGGCCTTTTTTGCGAGCCTCGCCGGCAGATCCATCAACTCGCCCGTATACAGGACAAGCGAAGCGGCACCGCCACCGCCGCCGATCAGTTCGACTGTGTTTCGATCCAAATTGTACTCGGTGATCAGCTCCTCGATCTGCCGCTGAACTTTTTTACACGAGATCTCGAGAACCTCGCGGGCAGCGTCCTCGACCGTTTTTCCGATCTTGTCAGCCAGCGGCCGGAAGGCAAGTTTCGCCACCTCGATATTTCCCCTGGCAAAGGCGCCATTAGGCACGATCCCGAGCACATTGGCCGCACAGGTCGGGGTCAATGAAAATCGCTCTCCATTCCTGCACTCGATCGAGGTGTAATCGTCCGAGTCCTTCTCACTCGGTCGAAGATGGATCAGCCGCGCGTTTTCAAAGATCTCGGGCCGTTGAAAACAAGCATAGTTAAGTCCTGCAATGTGAGCCGAACGCGATCCGACGTCGACTATCCGGCCACCGGATTCACGAATCATCGAACCGCCGGCGATCGCGAGAGTACGCACATCGAGCGTGTTCAGATACGTGCGATGTCCACCAACGCGGGCGGCTTTCGTCTGCGGCTGGCCGTCCCGAATGACTGAAATATCAGCACTCGTTCCCCCAACCTCGATAAAGATCCCGTCCGAAACCCGCTCGTGCATTAGAGCCCCGGCAATACCGGCCGCCGGCCCCGAAAGCATCGTCATTATCGGCCGCCGATGGACCTCATCTACGGACATCACGCCGCCATCGGAACGCATGATCATCAGCGGCGCCTTAATTCCGGCACGTTTCACGCATTCGTCGGTCATCGTCGCGGTATGGATCATTTTCGGCAGGATCGCGCCGTTTATGACGGCCGTCCGGGTGCGGGTGCGAAGCCCGTAGAGCTGTGAAACCTCGTGTCCGCTCGTCGCAAACATTCCCTGCTCACGGGCAAGACGAGAGATCGTTTCTTCGTTTACCACTCGATCGACGCCGAACGCTTCGGACGCGACAACGACTTCGACGCCGCTCAACTTAAATCCGGAGATTATCTCCGAAAACCGTTTGGTCTCATCATTTCTGCTGTTCGAGCCGACATAGCTAAACTCGGGTTTTAGAAATCGATTCGGAGCGAGCTCGATAGTCGGGACCCTTGTGTCGATCCTCGCCTTGATGCCTTCGAGACCGTGGCCCATGCCGATGATCCCGACGCTGGCGACGTCGCCTTCGAGAAGTGCATTTGTCGCCTGGGTCGTCGAATGGGCAATGAATATGACATCGTCGGGTGAGATGTCGAGTTCGGACAAGGCACGTTCGATGGCGTTGATAATGCCGAGTGCGACACCTTCCGCAGCCGCATGCGTTGTCGGGACTTTGAGTTGCGAGATCACTTCGCGGGTCGCGTGGTCGACCACGACGACATCCGTAAATGTTCCGCCAACGTCAATTCCTACTCGAACCTCTCGCTTCATCTAGTTAGCCAATCCCTTCTGCAACACAACCGAAATCCGCCAGATCAGCTTTTCCGCCTCACCGTCCCAGTTGTAATCGACGACCGGATTGTCGTCGGTTGTAATCGCCATCGCGATTCGGCCGCGACGCGTATAAACGATCCCAACATCGCTCCGCAGACGATCAATCTCGGCCTTGACACGTTCATCGAGCGTTTGGGGAGCCGACGTCTTTTGCCCGTAAATGCCATGCACCATTACGAGACACGATAGCGTCAGCAGCATTGTTCTTATCATCGTCTGCCTCCTCGGTTTCGCCACTTATTTCACAATACCGCTGCCGATCTCGAACAGGCCGGGAATCGAAACGGGCAGCTTGCCCTGAAATCGTACCTCGCCAAACAACGTTTTGACGGCCGCGTACTGGCCGATCTCCTCGATCGCGTAGGTGACGGCGTACGACTTTACATCCGGAAATTGCCGAACCAAGTATGGAGACCCGAAGGCAATCGCCGCAACCTGTTTGCCCGAGCCGATCGCCTGGCGCACAAATTCGGTTTGCAGATCGGGCAATTTCACTGTTCCTTTGTTCGCGGCACGCTTAACGAAAACGGCGAGAACAATATTGTCGAATGACGCGGCATCCGCCAAAAACTGGCCGTAATCGCTCTTCGTAGATCGCAGATCGAGCCTCACAATCTTGGCATTTGGCAAACGTCGCTGGATTTCAGGAATGATCGCGATACCCTCGACCGGGTCGTCGTCCGCCGCGATAACCGCAAATATCGTCTTTCTTGCAGTTTCGTTTGTCAGCGGCAGCAAATTGTTGTCATTTCGCAGGAGCGTGATCGACCTTTCGGCGGTCGCGTTGCCCTCTATGACGTATTCGGGCTTTTCAACCATCTGGTTCACTTTAGTCAGATCGACAAGACGGTTTCTGGATAAACCTAACCGATATTTAGCTTTGAGCAGACGCCGGACGGACTCATTGATTCTTTCTTCGGTAATTTCGCCCGATCTTACCGCTCCTTCGATCGAATCGATCGCAACTTTCGAACTATTGGGCAGAAGCACGACATCAGCACCCGCGACGACGGCCATAACGGCCGAGCGCTCGTCGGAAAATGTCTTCTTGATCGCCCCCATCTCCATCGCGTCGGTCGTAATGATGCCGTCAAATCTGAGTTCATTTCGCAAGATAGCCGTCTCGATCTTCGGATTTAGCGTGGACGGAATCTGGTCGCCGGTGATATTCGGCAACGCGACGTGTGCGGTCATTATCGAGTCGACCCCGGCGGCAATCGCCATTTTGAAAGGCACAAGCTCAACCGCGTCAAGCCGTTGCCTATCGATCGGCACGACCGACAGGCCGATGTGCGAGTCGTTTGCCGTATCGCCGTGGCCTGGAAAATGTTTAAGCGTAGCCAGGCAATTTGCTTCCCTTACGCCCTTCACCAACGCTGAACCGAATTCGCCCACCCTTTGCGGGTCGGCGCCGTACGAGCGGATGTTGATGACCGGATTGTCGGGATTATTGTTGATATCGACGACCGGAGCAAAAAGCCAGTTTACGCCGATCGCCCGCATTTCCTGACAGATGATCTTGCCCTGCCGATACGCGGCAGAAACATCCCCAGCCGCCGCGACACCCATGTTTGTCGTGAACGGCGTCCCGGTTCGCAGCTGCATTCGCAACCCGCGTTCGTAATCGGCGGCAAATAATAGCGGAACCCGCGAGAGTGTCTGCAATTCGTTCGTCACGCTTGCGATCGCATTCGCCTCGCCGCGATAGACGGTGAAACCACCGACCTTGTTTTCAGTAACCTCCCGCCTGAATTCGCCAAACTTATCGCTCGAGAAATTGGCAAACTCGCCCGACACGCGGACATTGATCATCTGCCCGATCTTCTCGCGCAGGGTCAATGACCGCAAGGTTTGTTCGACCCATCGCGCCTGTTTCCGGTCGACGGCCTGAGCGGGCGCCATCTGAGCGAAAATGCCGCATAATATGATCAGCGAGACCAAATTTTTCATATCCCATCCCATCATTTCGGCATCCCGAAAATGTCAATTTTTTCAGCACCTTTTGCTGCGTCCGCTCCGGAAATCACGACGTTGCCGGCACGGCACCTCATGTCCGTAAACCGTGCTGCATTCATAGGTAGTTGCTGGGCCGACTGCCCTTCACCACGTAGCAAGACCGTCTGCGTCCATTCGGAACCCACGATCTCGGCTCTCGTCGATTGCACCGGTTTCCCTTCGTTTCCGACCTGATCGATCGCGTTGACCCGCTTAAATTGTCGCGGCAAACCGGCGACGAACCCGTCGGCGCCAAAATCCTGCTGGAACGTTTTTCCCTTACCGTCAGTGATCACGAGCTTCAGCTTTTTCGGCCCGGCGACCAGCACCGCCATTTGAACCATTTCGCCGGGATAGAAATAAAATTCCTTCTTTGCCGGAGCCGAATTCCAAGTCGTGGTTCGCCAAAATGGACGAAACGCGTTGCGTTTCTCGCTCCTTTTGCCGTTTTCGTCGACTGTAAATTCCCACGTCAGACCAGCGTCGACCTCATACTTGCCGCCGGCATTACCGCCCATGTAAATGCTGAAATTATCAAGTGGCTGCTTGTTTTCGCCGAGACGGCTGTCATCCGTTTTTGGAGTTCCAAGCTTCACAAAACCCGCGATCCCGGTCCAAGCGTCGTAGCTTGACACGGCCTTGCGATAGTAAGCTCCTGCAAAACATGGCATCGCCGTAAACGGCGCGACCTCGCTCGCGTCAATGCCGCTTACTCGGATCTCGTCTCCGACTTTTACGTTTTCGACAAGCCATTTTCGGCCATCGCCGTTGCCGGAAATAACAAACGAATTTGCCGCGTCTGTAATCTTCGCCACGCCCGGATCCGAAGTTTTCTTGAGATACACGGCGTCGGCCCGGTCCTTGACGTCCGTGACCTTTCCCTTTGTCACCAAAATGTCGATCCCCGAGTCGTTTGGCGGCGTCTTGGTGTAGAAGTCAGCCGTGTAATAGACCACAAAATTCGCACTTCGATTCGTGTTCTTGCCGTTTAGGTAAAAGGTCTTGCCAGATTGCGCCTGGAGGACGCCAAAGCCGGAATAGGCAAATGGATCGGTTGTCGAAACCGGTATCTTACCGTCGAGACTGACGGCGTCGCCCACTTTCAAATTGGCCAGTATCCAACGGCGGGCCGCTCCGTTTCCGCTCAAAACAAATCCCGCCTGCCCGACAGAGAGCGGGCCCGGATCTGGCTTGTTCTGTAGAAACACGGCACCCGCCCGGTCACGCATTTCAACGATCTTATTGTCCTGAATATACACATCTAGTCCGGCATTGCTTGTCGGCTTTTGGACATAATAGGCCGTTGTGTAAAGCCAGAGTTCATCGGTTCCGCGAAACCCATCCGTGCCGTCTATTTTGTAAGTTTGACCGTTCTGGGCAGTCAGCGTTTTGCTCTGGGCAAACGAAAGCACCGGAAATGTCAGAATGATCAATGCCAAGGCCAATTTACGCATTTTGTTTTTATTTACCCCCCCAAGAATCGGTCGGTCCGCCATGAAAATCTCTATCTTAAATACATTATCGCCGACAAGATCAGGCCAACAATACAAACCGCCACGGTCGGGAAAATGGTTTCCCTCGTCAATTCCTCGACCCTGACCCCGACAAAATTTGCGATCCAGACGTTGTGGGTGTTGGTCGGATCGCAGACGTTTTGCACCTGGACAACACACATAATTGCGGCAAGCAAAGCCATTGCCGGCAAAACACCGATTCCGAACATGATCGTAAAGAGCCCGATGCCGATGCCGAAAATATTCAACGGTCCGCGGTACAGGGCGAGCGGCGACAGTAAGCCGAAGAACACGACGTAGAAAACTGGCGACTCGAACGGCAGCGACCGGATCAGCGGCTCAAGCGACGATTTGATCACGGGCAGATTGAGCGCGTTCAGCAGCATCCCGATGCCCATCATCAGGATCGCGGCCGGCGCTCCGTCCTCGATTCCCTTGATCGCCGAGGCGGTCAGGGTTTTAATGGCGTTTCGCCAGTCAACTAACAAAACGGCAAACAGCGACCCGATAATAAACGCCGCTATAAAATCGAGCTTGATCCCGAAATAGTTAAACCCGAAAAATAAAACAAGCGGCACAAACGGTGTGAGCAGAGCGATGAGCGGCACGTGCTTCGTGCGTTTGAGCAAATCTTCCTTCGGCACGGCGGACATCAGCAAAATTTCGCCCGAGCGTTTTGCCGAAATTATCGCGTAGCAGATGACCATCACAACCATCAAGCCCAGCAAAATAAGGGCGAACGTGGAAACCTGATTGGGAAGCAACTCTGTGTCTTTTAGCCCCAACAGCTGACGATAGAG
>JAYVUD010000143.1:0-17323 GCA_043788335.1 Chloracidobacterium sp.
ATATACCCGGCATTGCTTTCCTCACTACTTTTGATATTCATTTGGGAGATTCCCTCTCTATTCTATTCAAAGGAGACGCAGGAAATGGTCTTTGATCCGATAAGATTGGATTGGCGGGACGAATGTGCCGAGGCAAAGATGAACGGGAGTATGATGGACGTCATCGTGATAAATATTCGATATTCATTTGCGTTTGCCGGAGCGATGCTCGCTAAGAGCCCGATTGGCGAATTATCCGAATTTGTCGGAAAGGTAGCGAGATAAACTAATCAAAAGCCTATTTTAAGTATTCTTTCAAATACTTCCCGGTAAATGAAGCTTCAACATTCGCGACTTCTTCCGGTGTCCCCACCGCGACAACCTTGCCGCCGCCGATTCCGCCTTCGGGACCGAGGTCAATGATGTGATCGGCGGTTTTGATAACATCCATATTGTGCTCAATGACGACCAGGCTGCTGCCATTGTCGATGAGGGCTCGGAACGCGGTGAGGAGTTTGTTTATATCGTCAAAATGGAGCCCCGTCGTCGGTTCGTCAAAGATGAACATAGTTTTCGACGCGGTTCGTTGGGCGAGATGCGAGGCGAGTTTGACACGTTGGGCCTCGCCGCCGCTGAGGGTAGTCGCGGATTGGCCTAATCGCAGATAACCGAGCCCGACGGCATCCAGAACCTTTAGTTTCGAGGTCAATTTTGCGACATCCTTAAAGAAAAACAGAGCTTCGCGGATCGTCATCTGCAGGACTTCGTGGACGTTTTTGCCCTTGTATTTGATGTCGAGTATTTCTTGCTTAAAACGCGTGCCACGGCAGTCTTCGCACGTCAACTCGACGTCTGCCAGAAATTGCATCTCGATAGTAACGGTTCCGCTACCCTGGCATATCTCGCACCGGCCACCGGGAACGTTGAACGAGAAATGTGATGCGTTAAAACCCTTGGACTTCGCGCCGTTTGTTCCCGCGAAAACCTCACGGATCGCGTCATACGCCTTGATGTAAGTGACGGGATTAGACCGCGGTGTGCGGCCGATCGGCGATTGGTCGACGAGTATGATGTCGTCGATCAACTCCGAACCCTTTAATTCCTTATGAAATCCGACGTGTGAATTCCACTCGCCGCGTTTCTTCTTGATCGCCGCGTAGAGAATGTCATGGACGAGCGTCGATTTGCCTGAGCCCGAAACACCGGTAATGCATACCAGCATATCGAGCGGTATCTTGACCGATGCGTCCTTGAGATTATGCTCGCGGGCACCGACGATCTCGATCGCGTGTTTGGTGACGGGTCGGCGTTTTTGCGGCACCTTGATCAGCGAATCGCCGCGCAGATATTTGGCGGTCAATGACGTCTCGTTTTTCATCAGGCCGGCATAGTTGCCAGCGTAGACAAGTTCGCCGCCGAGTTCGCCGGCGTGTACGCCGATATCGACGATGTGATCGGCGGCACGCATCGTTTCCTCGTCGTGTTCAACCACGATCACGGTGTTGCCGATATCCCGCAGGTTTTCGAGTATCTTGATAAGGCGCGAATTGTCCCGCGGATGCAGCCCAATGCTTGGTTCATCCAAAACGTAGAGCGTGCCGACGAGCAGCGAACCGAGATTGGTCGCAAGTTGTATACGTTGAGCTTCGCCGCCCGAAAGTGTTGCCGCCAATCGCCCCAACGTCAGATAATCGAGGCCGACCTCGACGAGAAATTTCAGTCTGCGACGGATCTCCAACAGCAGTTTATCAGCGATCTGAGCCCGCTCGGGATCAAGTTCGAGTTTCTCGAAAAAAGCAAAAGCATCGCTGATCGACATTGCGACGATCTCCGGCAGCGAGCGTCCGCCGATCTTAACGTCGCGTGCCGCCTGACGGAGTCGCTGGCCGTCACAATCGGGACACCGCGTGTAACCGCGATATTTGGCTAAAAATACCCGTACGTGAAGCTTGTATTTCTTGGTTTCAAGAAACTGAAAAAAGCCCTTGAGCCCGCGCCAGCCTTCGTCGCCGTAAATGATGCAATTTTGCTGAAAATCCGGCAGGTCAGCGAATGGCATTTTCATGTCGATGTTCGCCGACGCCGCATATCGAGCGAGTTCTTTTTGAGCCCATTCGTGAGTCGGACGAGTAAACGGTTCGATCGCTCCCTCTTTTAGCGACTTGAGTTGGTTTGGGATGACCAGGTCGTAATCGATGCCGATCGTGTTACCGAAACCCTGACATGTGGGACACGCACCGAACGGCGAATTAAAGCTGAAAAGATGCGGCTCAGGCTCCTCGTATCGCGTGCCGTCATACTTACAGACAAACTGATCCGAGTACTTCAGTTGATTGCCGTCCGTCGTCTCGACGATCGCGGCGTGAGCCTCGCGAAAGCAGATCTCGAGCGAATCGACTAGCCGTTGACGGATGTCAGCGTCCGCTTTCAGTCGATCGATCAGCACGTAGGTGTCGTCGAAGTTAGTAAACGGATAATCTTCGGGCTTCTGCAGTTCCAACACCTCGCCGCCGCGAAATAAACGAGAAAATCCCTGCTGCAACAGCGATATTAAAAACGCGGTCGTGCTCAGGTTAGCGGCCGACGCCTTTGTTTTTGGCTTCTTTGCGGTTTTGACGATCTCACGAGAAACTTCGTCCTGAATCGGAAACAGCAGGTAAAATCTCGTTCCAGCGCTCAATTCACTCAAAATTTCGTCGGCGGCAGATTCCGGTGCATCTTTTCGGACTTCGCGGCCGCAAACGTGACAAATTGTCTGTCCGGCCCGGGCGAAAAGTAATCGAAGATAATCGTAGATCTCGGTCTGCGTCGCGACCGTCGAACGCGGGTTTTTGGTGGCGTTTTTTTGCCGGATGGCGATCGCAGGAGCAATGCCAGTGATCTCATCGACGTCGGGCTTGTCCATTCGTTCGAGAAACTGCCGGGCGTAAGCCGAGAGCGATTCGACATAACGACGTTGACCCTCGGCATACAGCGTGTCAAAGGCAAGCGAAGATTTGCCCGACCCGGAAACGCCGGTAATGACGGTCAGTTTGTTGATCGGGAGCGAGACCGAGATATTCTTGAGATTATGAACGCGGGCACCGCGAACCTCTATCCGTTCCTCTTTCGTCTTCGCAGATTGCATAGATGAGACCACCGCCGTAAGGGCAATCTATTATGATACCAAATCGGATTTGAGGTAACAAAACTGCGGCACGCGGGCCGGTGAGGTCGCGGGCAGAATGCCATCTGTTTCCGTGTGGGATAGGTGAGAAAAGCGGCGGCGAGGATCACCTGTCGATCACCAACGCACATCGTACCGGCCAAAATTATCATGCCAGCTGTCGATGTCGTCGTTTAGGAGAATTGGGATGTTCCCTTCATAAGTAACGGCCGAGTTGAGGTCGCGTTTCAAGCCGTAGGTGCGGCCATTCGGCGAACAGACGGTCAGGATAACGCGGTCTTGGACCCGTTTTGACACGGCGGCCAAACGCCAATCGACCCGCGAACGAACCAGCAATCGGGCACCGATCGGCAGTTGTTCCAGTGTTATTTTATCTTTGGTAGGTTCCAAGCTTTGCGGTATCGGTCGTAAACGTCTTCGGGTAATTGTACTAAATACGGGTTTTGCTCCGGCGTTGCCCAGGCGACGATCCGCTCCACGTTGCGGCGTTCCATCGCGGTACATCCCGATGTTCCCGACTCGGCATTTTTCCAAACGTGCAGAAAGATGCATGAACCGTTGCCGCGAGTCACGGGGTTGGTATTATAACTAACGAACACGCCGAGACCGTATTGTTCGCCGATCGCGAGCATCTTTTCCGAACTCTTCCAGTCGAAATTCCCGACCTGCATCCGGTTTACGATCCGGTTGTAGAAAGTCGATCCGACGTCATCCACGCATTCAGTATACTGATCGAGTTGGGTGAAGGGCATGGTGACGGCGTTAGGTTTCGAACCCGAACCAAATGACGAGGTCAGCGGAAATCTTCCTGCCGGCGAGTTGCCGTCGCCCTCTTTTTTGATCTTAGCCGACTTATCCTGTCGCGTTACGTCCTCGCCCCAGGCGAGTCCGCTGCGGCCGACGACGACATCAAATTCGTCGCCGGTAGCTTTCCAGGCGGATTTAGCGTCCTTACGTTCAAACAACCGGGCACGACCTTTGATGGTGTTCCAATCTTTTGTTGTCACGATCACCGCCTGAAGCGATTTCTCGAACGGCACTTTAGCCGCGAGCGGTTCGGCGGTCTTTAGCTGTGCCGAAACGGAAAGCGTGGCGACCGTCAAAAACAATATCGAAAAAAGTAGCTTCATCTTAGTCCTCAAAGACCGAATCGACCGAACCTGGCCGCTTTGCGACCGCGTAGATTCTGATGCCGAGCGATATAACGACCACCGATATGGCGATCCAGATGATCACCCAAAATAAGCCCGGGATACCAGTGGCGGCGGCCATATTCGACGCGTCATTCTGAATACTGGAACCCGCGAAGGGTGAATTGACAAAAAATACTGTCTTAAGATCCGAAAGGGAATTGAGCAAGCACTGTATCGCGAGAAACGCGACGGCGAAATTAGCTACCTTAAAGCTCCCAAATTTGCCGAGAGCAAACAGCCCGGCGGACATCAATACGCCCGAAAAAACCGTGAAGATCACGCTGGAAAATGCTACGTTCAGAGTAAAAATATGAAATGCCGGGCTGATCACGCCGAAAACGATCGTCACCAGAGCAACCATCACACCTGTTCCCATTAGTATGTAATGCGGCGACACGGATCGGCGAATCAGCAGCAGTAGAAAAACACCAAACACGGTCGTTCCGAGGTATCCGGCACTCGACGTTAGCATGCCGCTCAACCAACCGGACGCCGCAGAATATACGACTCCGCTGCCGTCTGCTGCGATCGTCAGACTCTGCACCGAGCCGCCAGTTAAAAGAGCGACGAGGGCATGGCTCGATTCGTGAATGAAAGTCACGAATAGCCTGACCGGATAAACCAGATAGTCAGCGTAGGGAATAAACCACAAGGCGAACGTCAAAAGGGTCGCGATGACGAGGAGTACGACTTGCGGTTTTGCATCTTCGGCCAGTTTGTATCTCATAACAATAAAATTCCTTTCAAACTCTGTAACCGCTTACGACTATTCTAATCGAATGTTCGAGTTTTGTCCTAAGTATTTTCCGGCGGGACACTCTTGCTCTGAGACGCTGTGAAATAGTCCGATTTTCCGCCGGTCTTGACCTCTAGTCGAATATCGGCGATCACGATGTCCTTTTGCACCGCTTTGCACATATCGTAGATCGTCAGGGCGGCGACTGAAACGGCCGTCAGGGCTTCCATCTCGACGCCGGTTTGTGCATTTGTGATGGTTTCAGCCTCGATATAGATGCCAAAATCCCGAAACTCCGCCATGACATTTGCCTTTGACAGAGCGATCTGATGGCAGAGCGGGATGAGGTCCGACGTCTTTTTTGACGCCATAATGCCGGCGATACGAGCGATCTCGAGCGGATCGCCTTTTGGATTATTATTCGATCTCAGTTTTTCGAGCGTCGCCGGCGACAGCAATACTTTGCCCGAGGCGACCGCGCGACGGACGGACGTTGATTTTTCCGAAACATCGACCATTTTGACCTTACCGGTCGCGTCGAAATGTGAAAGTTCGCTCATATCTTCCTTGCCTTAAATATCAACGTGTTGCCGCCGAGCAGGACCTCATCCGAGTTTAGTTCGTCGGCCCAGCGTGCCTTACGCTTGGATTTGGACGAAAAACGGCTGATCAGCCTAATTATGCCTACCAGCGGGCGAAATACCCAAGATTTTGCCTTCGGTTTGTCACGGTACGCTCCCTCGACGGTAAATCCTGATCGCTCGAGCAAAAAGCGGATCTCGGAATAGCTTATCGGGTTGACGTGTAGTCCGATCTCCTCCATACCCGGAAACTCACCTCTGTTTCCGGCTAGTGCCTCCGCGGAAAGCGGCTTGAAATGTGATGTGTAACCGTTTATCAGCCACTTCAGACGCTCCTCGATGTTCATGATATTTGGCACGGAAATGATCAGCGTGCCGCCCTGCCTGATCAAGCGGGCAAATTCACGGATCGCATTTGCCGGACTCTCGATATGCTCCAATCCCTCGACGCAAACAATCGTATCGAATCCGACGTCCTCGTACGGCAAAGTCGCGTTAAGATCACCTGATCGGATCTCCACGTCGTCGAGCTGAAAGATCTCAGGGTATAGGTCGCAACACGAAACGTGGTACCCGAGCCCTTTTAGCCGGACAGCAAGTGCCCCTTCGCCGGCCGGCACGTCCAACAAGGCTCCGCGAGGTTCACCGCGGATAATTTTCTCGACCGTGTCGTATATCGCCTCGTGGGCGAGAGCTGTCGGCTTGCCGGTTGTATTCATAGAAACAGGATCTCCGCGACGCTGCCGGTCTCTCGCCGCTCGCCCTTTGGAATAAAGATCAACGCGTCCGCGTTTGCGAGACCGATAAAATCCGACGACCCCTGCCATCTTGTAGGCGTTGCGAGCAGACGCCCGGCCGCATCCGTATCTAGTTTTGCAGGCAAATAGGTATCGCGTCCCTGAGCAGCCTTGACGTCGGCTACGAGCACCGCATGTCCCCTTCGCAGAGTGGTTTCACGTGCATCCTGCATCTGTAACGCGGCCATTCTGGCAAACATAAAAAACGTGACCGCGGCGGAAACCGGATTGCCCGGCAGCCCAAAAATGGGGGTTTTACCGTATTTGGCAAATACGACCGGCTTTCCCGGCTTCATACTCACTTTTTCAAAAAATATCTCGGCACCGATCTCAGCAAGCGCGAGCTTTGTTAGATCGTATTTTCCAACCGAGACCCCGCCGGTGATCAGCAAGATGTCCGACCCGTTAAGCGAGTCCGATATCGCCGCCGTCAATATGGTGAGGTCGTCGCCTTCGATCGGGGCGATAGCCGTTTCGCATCCGCATCCCCTCGCGAGGGCGTCGAGCATTGCCGAGTTTGAATTGCGAATCTGGTCAATGCCCGGCGTTTGATGGACCTCGACCAATTCGCTTCCGGTCGACATTATCGTGACCATCGGCCGCTTTGCGACCTTGACCGACGCGTAGCCAAACGCGGCGAGCGTTGCGATCATGTTTTGCGTCACCTGCGTGCCCGAACTTATGACCTTGTCGCCGCAACGGGTTTCGCTGCCGCGGTTGACGATGTTCCGGCCTGTTTTGACCGATTCACGGATCTCGACCGCGCCCGCATGTTCTGCGGTCAGTTCAACTTTTTGAACCGCGTCCGCACCGGCCGGTACCGACGCTCCCGTCATTATACAGATCGCCTCGCCGGCTTCGAGCATGTTATGCCAACCTCGGCCGGCCGCCGATTCGCCAACGATCTTCAACATTACCGGCGCGTTGGCCGTGTCGTCGGCCCTCACCGCATAACCGTCCATCTGCGACCGATTGAACGGCGGCATATCCGAGTCGGCGATAATATCTTCGGCCAGGATCCGGCCGACAGTGGCCGCCAGAGGCACACTTTCACCGGCGAGCGGTTCCACCTCGCCGGTAACTATTTCGATAGCAACAGAAACAGGGATCATTGGTTACGGCGACGGTCGCGAATAGCATCGCAAAGTGATAAAATTCTCCTTTGGCAGACGAATAGAAATCTTATCATATCAAAATTTAAGCGAGGAAAATTAAAGCCGTGATCGAACTTGAATTAACAGAAGAACATTTGGCACTTCAGCAGACCGTACGTGAATTTACGGCGGGCGAGATTGCTCCGTATATCAAAGAGTGGGACGAGAAATCGATCTTCGAACCTAAGATATTTACGACGATGGCCGAACTCGGCCTGCTCGGCGTATGCATCCCCGAACAGTACGGCGGTGCGGGGTTTGACTACATTTCGCTTGGCCTGGTCTGCGAGGAACTCGAGGCGTGCGATACCTTTGCCCGCGTGGCGATGTCGGTGCATGTCGGCCTCAACAGCCTCAGCGTCTATAGCTGGGGAACCGAGGAACAGAAACAAAAATACCTCGTTCCGCAGGCCAAGGGCGAAAAGCTCGCGACCTTTGGCTTGACCGAACCGAACGCCGGTTCGGATGTGATTGGGATGAAATCGTATGCGACCCGCGACGGCGACGATTGGATATTAAACGGCGAAAAGATGTGGATCTCGCTGGCGGATGTCGCCGATAATTTCCTTTTCTTTTGCTGGACCGATACCGAAAAGCAAAAGGTCCGCGACCACACCGGCCTGAGCTGTTTTATTGTCGAACGCACGATGCCCGGATTTTCCAGCGGCACCATTCACGGCAAGACCGGTATTCGTGCCGGCAACACGGGTTATTTTTCGCTCCAGGACGTCCGCGTGCCGAAGGAAAACATGCTCGGCCTCGAAGGCGAGGGATTTAAGATCGCTATGTTCTCGCTCGAGAACGGACGCTACACGGTTGCCGCCGGTGCCACGGGCGTCATTCGTGCGTCACGTGACGCGTCGGTTGCCTATGCCCTGACACGCGAGGTCCAGGGACAGCCGATCGCAAATTTCCAACTCGTTAAGCAAAAGATCGCCAATATGGAAGCCGACTATATGATGACCCACCTTCTTTGGGCCCGCTGCGGCTATCTCAAGAACGAGGGCAAACCCTCGGGACGCGCCGCCAGCCTTGCCAAATGGCAGGCGACGGTTCGCAGCGAGACCGCTGCGTCGATGGCGATGGAGATCCACGGTGCCAACGGCTACACCAACGACTATCCGGTCGAGCGTTACCTGCGAAACTGTAAGGCCGCCGTCATCTATGAGGGAACACGCGACATACATACTCTGATGCAGGCAGACTGGGCTCTCGGGCTTAAGAAGGAAAAGGCGGCCCGCGTCATCCTGCCGCCGTATCGCCCGGAGATCGGTAAGGATGCGACCGCGTAACCTTACGCCGGAATCGTAAATATTCAGGTGGCCATCGGTAAAGCGGTGGCCACTTTTTTTGGTCAAATGCGAGCGTACATCCGTCAGACATGAGAATGCCGCTCTGACGACATGCGGCCTGGATCACGATCTTCATAGAGACCGTGTCCGTTCCACCATCGGCCGGATCGAATGAAAAAAAGGCTGCCCGACATAATTCCGGACAGCCTTTTTTGAATGTGCGAAATTTCGCGTGTCGACTATGACTTCTTGATGCTCTTAAAAAAGTCTTTGACTTTCGAAGCTTCCTTTTCCATGCTGCTCTTTTCAACATAGATGTTCACGAGGACCGGCTTTTTCGGGCCCTTGACGATCGTCAGTTCCCAAGCGACTTCTTCGCCCTTGTTCTTTGCGGTTCCGCTCATCGACGAGGTCTCCATTCCGTCCTGGCTGCCTTTCGAACCTTTGTTCGTAACCTTGACATCGTCAAAGTAAGCGTCTATTTCCTTGGCGGCATCGGTGACAACGGTTTCATAATCGCCGTCTTTCGGGACTGAAAAGCGGATGTCGATTCCTTCGTCTTCGCTCTTGACGACGGTATCTTCGCCGTCTTTGCTAAATTTGTAGCCCTTCGGCACGGTGATCTGGATGCCAGCTTCTTCGATCTTGATCACCTGGCCGTCAGTTGCCGGGGCGGCAGCGGTGTTGGCCGCAGCATTTGAGTTGGTGTTGGCTGCATTTGTGTTGGCAGCGGTGTTGGCGTTTGCGTTCGCTGGTTTAGCCGCATTTGCGTTGGAGGTGTTCGCCGCTCCGCCGCAAGCCGAGAAAAACGCCGCAGTTGCCGCGACGCACAATGTAACAAAAAATTTAGTTCTCATTTGGTTATCTATCTTCCTTTTTAGTAAGTATCCGGTGCTGTCCGAACGATTCTTTCTTTCGCCCTGACAAACTTCAGATAGTAACATTTTGCAGATAAATTGCAAGCATGCAAGCAAAATAGGGGTCCGCAACTTGCGGACTTCCCGAATCCGGCACTACCGCTAAGGTTGTTTACTTTCCGCTCGTAGGGGGCGGGGCACTCTGTTTTACGCTGTCGAGATCCGGACTCTGCCCGGTCCACTTCCACGCACCATTCTCTTTTGCGAGCACATATGGCGTCCACGTCAGGTAGTTTGCACCTTTTATCTCGACCAACGCCTTTTCGCCTTCGATCTTCTCGTTTCGAACCTCGACGGGCTTATCGGAAACGCCGTCATATTCGGCAAGATAGGCTGCCAAGCCGGTCTTTTTTTCCTTTTTCATATCGGCCGCGATCGACTTCAGATACGCGGCAGCCAGTATATTCTGCAGTGCCGCGTCGTCTTTTTTCTTCAATGCATCAAAGTAAGATTGAACGATCGGCCCCAAGGTCGTGGCGTTATTCGAGGTTTCAACGACCGGTTTCTTGGTCGTGATCGTCGGATCATTAGTATTCGTGACCGCATTTACCACGTTGTTGGTGTTAGCCTTAGTGGTATTTGCGGTGTTGTTTGACGGCGTGCCGCCACAGGCCGCGATCATGATCGAAACGGCGAAAACAGTTGTCAATGTTATAATTTTGCTGTGCATATCTATTAGGTATTTTCGGCCCGGATAAAAATCAACAGTATAGTAAATTTGGCTAAAATGAACAAAACTACTGACATTGACCTATATCGACTGTTCCTCATCGACGACCTTCCGGAACCGCTCAACCGAGCGAGCAGCCATCTTCAGATATTCGATAATTATGTTCACGGAACCCGGATCAGGCTCCGCAAAATCCGCGATCCGTACACCGGCAAGTGGACGCACTTACTGCACCAGAAAACGGCCGCCGGCGATGACGGTGCGGTCGTTCGAAAAACTCACGAAATCCATTTGAACGAGCAGGAATATGGCGTGTTTCAAATATTCGAGCGTCACGAGATACGAAAGAACCGCTATTTTCACGAGTTCGGGGCTGACGATTACAAATTTGACGTCTATATGGGCGACCTCGCCGGGCTCACGACCGCCAGGGTTGATTTTGTCGACCAGCAAGAAATGGACAATTTCGAGCCGCCGCCGTTTGCCGTCTTCGAGATCACCAACGACCCGTTCTTTGCCGGAGTAAATCTTGTCGGGAAAAGATATGACTCAGTGCGAGCCGAGGTCGCACGTCTCGGCAGCGGGCTACCCAAGCAGATCGATATGTCGGACGAATAGAGCATCTGACGTTCGGAAAGACCGAAATCGGTGCAGCTCAACGGACGGCCAAAGTCGACAGAAACTACTGTTTTCTCGGCGGCAATGACACGGCTCGTTCGAGAGCCCCGTATATTTGCAGATAGATCCTGGTCTCTTTTGGGATCAGGCTTGTCCAGTTTGAACCGCCGCGATTGATATAGCCCGCCAGTTTTGCCGGATTAGAATTGTAACCCGCCGCCATCAATTGCTCCTGCGTTGCTAAACCGGTTTGCATCGCGAGGGTGATAGTCGGGCTTGCCGAAAGGTCGTTCCAGGTCATCTGCATGTAGAGCAACATCGCCTGGGAAGCGTTGACGTGGTTTCGCATTCCCTCAACAAAATCCGGCATTAGGGCAACGTTCGGATAACGCCCGCGGATCATCGAGTATGTCGACGGTATCATCTGCACCATCCCGCCCGCTCCGGCCGAACTGACCGAATATCGATACGTCTGGCCTTCGTTCAACGCGTACAGTGTAAAAATGTCATTGAATATGTTGGGCTGAAACTCGGTCCTGAACCGCATATGATCGACGTGTTCGACGGTCGCGAGCCGTTCAGCGATGTCCGCGACCTTTGGCTGAATAAAGACACCGCGGTCCCGCAGACGATCGCGGGCGATCTCGATCACGTTCCGTACGTAAAACCGGCCGGCATTCACGACCTCGGGCGTTATTAGCCCCGGGTGGGTCGACATATAATACGCCGTTTCGATAAATCTGCCATCACGCTCGACGGGATACTGGACAAGCAGTGGCAATTGCGATTGTCCGTTTTCGTCCGTAATGACGACCGGTGTGTTAACTCCGTTGGCCCTTATCATGCGCGCCGTCATCTGTTTGCCGCGCGTCGAAACCGCGTTGAACGCCGTATTCGGTGTCAGGAACTGATCCTTGGACAAAACAATGTAATCGATCTGCTGGGATTTCCACTCGTAATACGCTATCCGCACCAGACTCGAGATCGGTGCCGGTTGAACCGGATCTACGGATGCCGTTGTCAGCGGCCGTACCTGCATTTGGCGCTTGGCCTCTGCGATCTTGCTTTTGATCTGTGAAAAACTCAGGCCCCGATACGTAAGATTGCTCGCCTGCGAGATCGTCGCTGCCGGGTCCGCCGTTGGAACGGCCGAAACTACTTGACGCGGGCCTGGCGTAGGCGTCGACCGCGGCGACGGAGCGGGCGTGGCCTGCGATCGGGGTATCGCATTTGTGACCACCACCCTTGGATTTGTCGTCGATGTTGACTGCGAAAAAGCACCTACACTCGCCACTGCCAGTACGACAAACACGGAGAAAATGGTAGTTTTCATATGATCAAAACCGGAGGCTGGAAGAGCGTAAACGTCGGCAACAATCGCTCGGATATTTCCGAACAGTTTAAGATTCCAACATTTGTTACGGCGTTGTCAAGAATTTGGCGATTGATTATGAGACATACAAGCATATGTTATGGAAACTCCGGTTTGTTTGTCCGTGGTACATAATGTATAACAAATCTTTCGCCAGTCTTGGCGTCTATTCGTATGAAACATCTATTTGGCACCGACGGGATCAGAGGGCACGCCGGCGAATTTCCGTTGGACGATCGCTCGGTCCGGATAATCGGAGCATCGCTCGCGCGTCATTTCCGACAGCACCTCGGCCGTGACGCGATGTTTGTGACCGGGCGCGACACCCGCGAGTCCGGTGCGGCGATCGAAACCGCCTTTCACGCCGGTGCCCGTTCCGAAGGTGCGACGTGCCTGTCCGCCGGCGTCATCACGACTCCCGGTGTTGCATATCTGACCGCTGAGTTTCATCTCGACGCAGGCATCGTCATCAGTGCCTCGCATAATCCATATCAGGACAATGGCATCAAGATCTTTTCGCCATCGGGAAAGAAGATCGATGAGATCACCGAACACAAGATAGAGATCGATATCCACAAGGGCGGCGAGATCATCGACGAGTCTGACGGTGCAATGGACGAGTCGCGTGCCCCCGAATTTCGCCGCTCGTACGTCGATCATCTTATCGAAAAGATCCGGCCGTTCGAATCGCCATTCAAGATGGTCGTCGATTGTGCAAACGGTGCCGCGTCGGCCCTGGCTCCCGTCGTTTTTGAGAAATTAAATGCCGAGGTCGTTACGATCAATAATGAGCCCGACGGCCGAAATATCAACGAGGGATGCGGGTCGCTTCATCTCGAGAAACTTCGGGCTCGGGTTTTGCACGAGCGAGCGGACTTTGGTGTTGCATTTGACGGCGACGCGGACCGGGCACTCTTTATCGATGAACTCGGGAATATAGTCGACGGTGACGCGACACTCTGGATAATGGCGGGCTATCTCAAACAGCACGGCAAACTCGCCAATTCGCGGATCGTCTCGACCGTCATGAGCAACATCGGCCTCGAATTGGCACTCCGGTCGATCGGTACGGAACTGATCCGCGCCGCCGTCGGCGACAAGTACGTCCTTGAGCAGCTGCTCGCGACCGGTTCCGAGATCGGCGGCGAGCAGTCGGGTCATATTATCTTCCCCGAAAACAGCCTCGTCGGCGATGGTATGATGACGGCACTACTCGTTCTGCGGGCGATCGGCGAGAAAGGCGTTTCGTTGTCGGCCGCGACGAGCGGTTTCACCGCCTATCCGCAAATACTGGTGAACATTAAGGTTCGCGAAAAATTGCCTTTCGAACACGTTCCCGCGATCGCATCTGCGGCAGCGAAGGTGGAAAAAACGCTCGCCGGACAGGGCCGATTGCTCCTGCGTTATTCCGGCACCGAGAACCTCGCCCGCGTAATGATCGAAGGCCGCGACCAAAGCGAGGTCGAACAATTGGCTAACGGCCTCGCCGACGTAATTCGAGCAAGTATCGGACAGTAGGACCGGAGCAACGATGGCCGATAGAAATATCACAATTCAGATTCCCGAACGGCAAAGCGTTTACGAGATAACGATCGCTCACGGATCTCTGTCCGAAATCGGCCCGTGGACACGGAACTGTGTTGCCAACACCGCCCGCGTGCTCGTTATCTCAAACCCGACCGTTTTTGGACTCTATGGCGACGAGGCGGTCAGCCGGCTTCGAACGGCCGGGTTTGAAACTGCAGTCTGGCTGATGGACGACGGCGAGCAGTACAAGAGTTTCGACAGCGTCCAAAAGGCACTGGGAGCGTGCGAGAAATTTGGCATGTCACGCTCGGACGCCATCATTGCACTTGGCGGCGGCGTTGTCGGCGACCTGGCCGGATTCACCGCGTCCATATATCTGCGCGGGATCACATTTTTACAGGTGCCGACGACCTTGCTCTCGATGATCGATTCGTCGGTCGGGGGCAAAACGGGTGTAAATTCGGCGGCCGGCAAGAACCGGATCGGCACATTTTATCAGCCCGGCGGAGTGTTGATAGATGCAAGCGTTCTCCGGACGCTCGATGTCCGCGAAGTGACCGCCGGGTTATGTGAAGCGATAAAGCACGGCATCCTTGCCGGCGGCGATCTATTCGCGATGGTGTCCGGCTTTCTCGCCCAATTTCCGGTCGGGGGCCTATCAGGCCATTTCGAATCAACCGATTTTCAGAATGCATTGGACGGCTTTGTCGAAGCGCAATTGGCGTTCAAGGCGTCGATCGTTAGTTCCGACGAACGAGAGTCCGCCGGCCGTACTGATGCCCATTCGCGAAAGATCCTCAACTTCGGCCACACTCTCGCGCACGCGTTGGAAAACGTCACGGCGTACGAGTATTTCAAGCACGGCGAGGCAGTCGGATACGGTATTCTTTATGCGGCCGAGCTGTCGAAATTGCTTGCGTTGATCGACGAAGACGTTGTAAACTTGTTATACGATGTTGTGCATCGTGCAGGAGTTCTCCCGCCGATCGCTCACATCGCTCCCGACGAGATTCTCGAAGCGTTTCGATTTGATAAGAAGATAATTGGCGGATCGTTGCAATTGATACTGATCGACGGTATCGGGCAACCTCATATCGTCGATGTTGCAGACGTTCCCCAGACTTTTCTCCGCCAAGCCCTAAATCACCTTCGGGAACGAACATGATTGCCCTGTTCCAAGGAAACATACAGCGATGAATAAAGTACATTTCGGCCGATCATCTGAACGCGGTAGTGCTGGTGTGAAATTTGCGATCTTTGTGGTCGTGTTATTCCTGCTCGCAAGTGCCGGATACAACTACGTGCCGGTTGCCTATCAAGGGGCGAGTATGAAATCGGATATGAATACGGCTGTCCTGCAGGGTCTGGCAATGCCCGGAAAGATGAATCCGCTCGATAACGTTAGGGCGAGAGTACAGCGGGCAGCCGTGGAAAACAAGATCCCGACCGACGCCATGATCGCCGTCACACAGCAGGGAACCGTGATCCAGGCTCATGTTGCGTACGAGATCCCCGTCTCGCTTCTTCCGTTCGGCATTTACAAGTACAAATACAAGTTCGATGACACCGCCACGCCGACCGGGTTCCTGCTCAAGCAGTAAATTTTAAGAGATTTAGACGGCCTCGGCCAGGGCTTGCCGTATTTTTAGCGGCTGGATCTGGACGAGGCTTTCGGTTGCATCGGCGAGCCACGTCGTCGGGCAAACGCCGCACGTCGTACATTTTTCAACCGCCGGACAGGGCAGGCTCGAACGCGATTCGAGGGCTTTTTCGTGTTCGGTTTTGAGAAACTCGAACGATAGTCCCGAGTCGATGATCGACCACGGCAGATACTCGTCGTATTTGCGATCTCGCGACGTATGGAAATGCGGGTCGATACCGGCTTCGCGAATTGCCCGGCCGAGATCGCCCTTATAGCGAGCGGCGAGATCGATCGCCTTCGATATCGTGCGGTCGCCGGACGAGAACAAAGCCTGCTCATGGGCGATACGCGAGGACATAAACCGCACCTCGACATTCGGAATCTTGCTGAGGCCTTTGCTGACGTATTTGATCCGGCGTTTTAGTTCCTTTTCGTCGCAGATCGCATCCCACTGGAGCGGCGTGTTGGGCTTCGGAACAAAGCCGTTTAGTGACGGGATGATCTTTCCCGCCCGGCCCAATTTCTTGCCCGCCTCGAGCATCCTGTCCTTGATGCGTTCGACCAGCACGAACATTTCATCGAGGTCCTCATCCGTCTCGGTCGGCAGGCCGACCATCAGATAGAGCTTGATCGTGAGCATTCCGCGGTCAAATACCGCTCCGCAAATGTCGACGATCTCGTCGTTGGTCAGGTTTTTGTTAATTACACGCCGCAGCCGATCGGACCCCGTTTCGGGAGCGACGGCGATCTGCTGATCCCGCGATTCGACCAGGGCGTCGAGGAGTTCGTCCGATATTTGGTCGAGTCTCAGGCTTGAGACCGTGATGCGGTATTCCATTTTGCGGAGTTCGCTCAGGATCGTTGAGATCTCGGGATGATCGCAAACCGCGGTCGAAACGAGGCCGATCTTGTTCGTCTTCGAACGCCATTCGCGTGCCTTGTCGAGGATGTCTTTGGCCGGTACGACCCGCGGCGGATAATAATTATAGCCTGCCCAGCAGAATCGGCAACCCTGCGAACATCCGCGCGATATCTCGACCAACAGACGGTCGCCCATCTCTGCCTCGGGCGACCAAACGGAGGTCGACGGGCAAAAAACATCCTGGTTTACCAGAAACTCGGCGAGTTCGGTCTCGCCTCGCTTCATTGCCCGGCGGAGCGTACCTTCCTTTGGGTTGACCGATGCCAGTGCCCGACCGACACGACGCGGAACGCCCTTTTCCTTGGGAATATAGTCGAAAACGGTTCCGTCATCGTTATACACGACGTCGTAAAGGTCAGGAACGTAAAAACCGCGGCCGATCCGTGCGAGAGCCAGCAATAGCTCGTCGCGCGAGTCGTGCTCAAATATCGCGTCGATCAATTGGTACGCGAGCACCTCGCCCTCGCCGACGGCGATCACATCCGTAAAATCGGCGATCGGTTCCGGATTTAGGAACGACGCGGCACCGCCCATCACGACGAGCGGATGGTTTTCGGTTCGCTGTTCCGCCCAGACCGGCACGCCCGAAAGCTGCAGCATCCGGGCCATGTTCAGATAGTCGGTCTCAAAAGATATCGAGAACGCTATCACGTCAAAGCCCTTGACGTGCGACTGTGTCTCGAGCGACATCAGCGGCGTGCCCGTTTTTTCGTACTCCGTCAATTCCGCAGCGTCCGGCAAAAAAACTCGCTCACAC
>JAYVUD010000144.1:0-4620 GCA_043788335.1 Chloracidobacterium sp.
GCGAAATATAATCAGATCGGCGATATGCCGTTATGGGTTCGTGCTCGAATCGGATCATATGCGGATGGAGCTCACGGTAAGTTCAGCCGACGTTTATGCGATCTTGGGTGAAAAGACCAGAGCCACCGATCTTCTAGGTGAGGCCGTCGTCGAGAGTATCGAAAGTTGCTGTTGCCGGGACGATCTTCTCATCTTGGCAGGGCGGAGTCTGGAAAAAACAGACTGGTGCCAAACGCCAAACTGCGGGCTGCTCTCAAAAAGGTCATTGAGAATCACACGCCATGATTCTGGTGAGCAGAGCGCCGCCGCGATGGTGCCGGCTGACGGTGATCAATTTCGATATTCGTCACATGCGTCCCGCACTGTTCGATGACAGAGCGGGACGGCCTTTGTCTACGAGCGATCTACCATACCTCGCAGCGGTCAGCGGGTTTGCGGACCATCGGGGATGATTCGCTGCAGCCGAAAGTTTTCTGAAACACGATCAGGTTTGAAAGCGGGCCGATGACGCGGTACTTGGCGATCGGGTGCGGGTCGCCCTGGACCATCATCCGGGCCGTCTCGGGGCGGGTGGCGTCGCCGCGAAATTGGCCCCAGGCGATAAAGAACTGCTGCTGCGGCGTGAACCCGTCAATGTCGGGCAAAGGCGTTTTACCGCGTCGCGAGATCTCGAGAGCACGGTAGGCGATCTTGGCTCCGGCGAGATCGGCGATGCTCTCGCCGAGGACGAGGCGTCCGTTGTGATGGAGGCCGGGCTCGACAAAATAATTGTCAAACTGGTTGGCGACACACGCCGTCTTGAGCTGAAATTTGGCGTAGTCGTCCTTGGTCCACCAGTTGTTGAGCTTGCCCTCGGCGTCGTACTGGGCACCCTGGTCGTCAAAACCGTGGCTGATCTCGTGGCCGATGACCACGCCTATCGCACCGTAATTGATCGGGTCGCTCGCGTCCAAAAAGAACGCCGGAGGCTGCAAAATGCCGGCCGGGAACGTAATGTCATTAAGCTGCGGGTTGTATTGGGCGTCGGAAGTTGCCGGCGTCATTCCCCAACGCTCGCGGTCGACCGGTTTGCCGATCGATGACAGATTGTCGGCGACACGAAAACGGGTGGCGGCCAGAACATTATCGGCGTGCGACGCGCGGCCGATGGCGACCCGACTGTAATCGATCCATTTGTCGGGATAGCCGATCTTCGGTTTCAGCGTCGCGAGCTTTTCGAGAGCGTGCCGTTTGGTATCGGGGCTCATCCAATCGACATTTTCGATGATCTCGTGCATCGCGGCGATCAAATTGTGAACAAGCTCGGTCATCCGGGCCTTGGCCGCCGGCGGAAAATATTTTTCAACATACTTCCTGCCGACCGCCTCGCCGAGCAGGTTGTCGGCTGACTCGGCACAGAGCGTGTCGCGGGGCTTCATTTCCTTGGCGCCATAGAGATATGCGTTGTAGAACGCGTAATTGGCCTCGACGAACGGCCGCGAGAGCGTGCCGGCGGTGTTATTGATGACCGTCCACCGCAGGTACGTTTGCCAGTCCGCGATCTTAACTGTCGATAGCATCTTGTCGAACTGTTTCAGGAACGCGGGCTCGGCAACGTTGAGATCGGCGGGTTTGACGCCGATACGTTTGTAGAAGGCGGCCCAGTCAAAATTCGGCGTCATTTTGCCCAGATCGGCAAACTTGACCTTGTGGTCGGTCGCCGCCGGGTCGCGCAAGGCGACGTTGTCGAGCGTGGCTGCGGCAAGCTCGGTCTCGATACCGAAAACGGTAGCGGCGGACGCGGCGGCTTTTTTGCCGTCATATCCGGCGAGCGTAAAGATCGTGGTCGCGTACGCCTTGTATTTATCGCGTGCCTCGACAAATCGGGGTTCGGTCTTGACGTAATAGTCGCGGTCCGGCATCCCAAGGCCGGCGGCATAGAGCTGGGCGATGACGTTTGCCGGGTCGTGATTGTCCTGGCCGCCGACAAAGGCAAACGGTGCGGCGATGCCGCGTTCGGCGAGTTCCGCGATCATCTTTTGAACATCGCCGCGGGTTTTGATCGAGTCGACCCTAGCCAAGGCAGCGGCGATGGGTTTGATGCCGTTCCGGTCGGCGAGAGGCTGGTCGGCACAGGTTTTATAAAAATCGCTGACGATCTGGTCGACACTACCCTTTGAATAACCGCTCTTGGAAGACACCTCGACAAGTATTTCGCGGAGGTGGTCCTTAGCCATTTCGCCAGCCTGCCAACGGCGGCTCCATTTGGGCATCGACGCCGGTATCGGGTTTTGCTTTCGCCAGGTGCCGTTGGCATATTCGTAAAAATCCTGACACGCCGCCGCGCCCGTGTCCATATCCGAAAGATTTACGCCCCGAAGTGCGGCCGTCTGTCCAAATGAAGCCGAAAATAAGACCAATAGGACGAGCAAGGATCTGACAAATGACATATTATTCTCCAAAGTTAAAAGCGATAAACGTTGCCTGATTTTACGCTCATTTCGGGAAAATTGTTTGCCGCGAGTGTTGGAAATCTGTCGATCTTGCGATAAATCGCGGGTTGGCTCGTCTTTTTTTTGGCCCGTTTGTGGCAAATCGGACCGGAACCGGACGATATTTCGGCGAGGCAAGCCGCTCGTTCAGGGTACCAGAACGATCTTGCCATTTGCTTTGTCGTTGATGACCGCGTGGTGGGCGACGGCGGCATCGGCCAGCGGAAATGTGCGGCTGACGACGGGGTTCAGGTAGCCTCTGCTAAGCCCGTCGAAGATCGCCGCGTGGATCTCGTCGAACGCCGTCTGCGGTGCGTTGTACAACGCCATTCCGGTGACGGCCGCGTCCTTGCCCATAATTGCACGCGGGTTGAAATCGAGACTGCCGCGATTGCCGATGACGCAGATGCGGCCGAACATCTTGAGAACGTCGAAATCCTTTTGCAGATTGACGTTCGCGAGCATTTCGATGATGATGTCAACGCCGTTTCCGCTGGCCGATTCCTTTATCTTTGTTAAGTATCCTTCTTTTGAATGATTAAATACGAAGTCGGCTCCTTGGTCGGCGACGAGTGCCTCGCCTGCGTCAGAACTCGCAGTTCCGATGACGGTCAACCCGGCATTTTTCGCCCATTGCACGGCCGCGATGCCGACGCCGCCCGACGCCCCGTGGATAAGCACTGTCTCACCTCTCGTTACAAATGCTTTCTGAAATAATGCCCGATAGCTAGTCGCGTACGGCGTCCAGATACCTGCTCCCTGCTCAAAACTGACGTTTTCAGGCAGACGGCCGAGTTCGTGTTCGTTGCACAGCGTAAACTCGGCGTACGTGCCCGAGATCGACTGAGCGGTGTACACGCGGTCACCGGCTTTCCATTTCGTCACGCCTTCGCCGACCGACTCGATGACGCCCGCGGCGTCCTTGCCCGGCGTGTACGGCAACGCCGGAGCATTTGCGTAAACCCCACTCCGGATATACGTCTCGACCGGATTGACGCCGACCGCGTAGACACGGACGAGAACCTGTGAACCCGTCGGCTGCGGGGTCGTGATCTCCTCGAGTTTCATAACCTCAGGCGGCCCGAATTCGTTGACGATAATTGCTTTCATAAAGACAGCTTACCCACGAAATACACGAAAAGCACGAAAATAGCGTCAAATTTCGTGCTTTTCGTGAATTTCGTGGGCGAATCCTTACTCCACCGTCACCGATTTTGCCAAATTTCGGGGTTGGTCGACGTCGCATCCGCGGCGGACGGCGATGTGGTACGAGAGTAGCTGGAGCGGCACGATCGAGAGGATCGGGCCGAGCAGATCGCTCGTCTCGGGAATTTCAATAACGTGGCTCGAAACCTTGCTGCTCATCGTGTCGCCCTCGGTCAGGACGGATATGATGATGCCGTCGCGAGATTTGACCTCGACTATGTTCGAGTGCGTTTTCTCGTAACGCAGTTCACTGCCGGTATTTCCCGTTTCTTTGGTGTTGATGACGACGACCGGCAATTTCTCGTCGATCAGGGCGTTGGGGCCGTGTTTCATCTCGCCGGCGGGGTAGCCCTCGGCGTGAATGTAGCTGATCTCCTTGAGTTTCAGAGCACCCTCGAGTGCGACCGGAAAATTGATGCCGCGGCCGAGGTAGAGAAAATCCTGCACGCGGAAAAACTCTTTCGACAGATCTTCGATCAGGTCGGCGTCGTTCAGGAGCTGCTCGATCTTGAGCGGCAGCTCGGCGAGATCCTGAGCGAGCTTTTTGGCACGCGGCTCATCGATATTACCGCGAAGTTCGCCCAAATAAAGCGCAAACAGATACAACGCGATCATCTGCGAGGTGAACGCCTTGGTCGACGCTACGCCGATCTCGGGCCCGGCGTGCGTCAGGATGGTTCCGTCGGCTTCGCGGGTGATCATCGAACCGTGAACGTTGCAGACGGCGAGGACCTTGCAGCCGGACAATTTGGCCTCGCGCATAGCGGCGATCGTGTCGGCGGTTTCGCCGGACTGCGAAATGACGATCAGCAGGTCGGTGTCGGACAAAACTGGGTCACGATAGCGAAACTCAGAGGCATAATCGACATCGACCGGTATGCGGGCAAGGCTCTCGAGCATATATTTACCCGCCAGACCCGCGTGCCACGACGTCCCGCACGCG
>JAYVUD010000145.1:0-4956 GCA_043788335.1 Chloracidobacterium sp.
CGACGGTTCCCACACCGCGTATCAATTCCGTCGACTCAGCTTTTTCGGGATCTGTCGTTATTTCGGACATCGTATAGACCTAACGAAAATAATTTGAGCCGCATCGTTGATGCTGCATTGACCGATGGTCAATGCAGCAAGTTCGCCAACGATGCGACTCAGGTTATGGACTTAAAATATAAACTTAAATCCGATCTGGAACTGGCGACTGTCAAGCGACGTCACCGGTCGCGTCAATGTGGTCGGAAGTGCCTGGGTGGCGTTTCCGGCCGCATCTGTCGTTACCGTAAGGCTGTTGATCTGGAAAATGCTGTTGATATTGAACAAGTTCAAAAATTCACCAAACACTTCCATTTTATAACGCTCATTGAAATTGATGAATCGCGAATACCGGAGATCCATATTCAACTGTTTTGGCGTAACACCCGAGTTACGTCCGATGCCGACCGGATTATCGGAACCCGTAAATCCGTCGAGATTAATATCGCCTGCCGAGACGATGTTAAACCGCTCGCCGCTGTTCGCCGTCGCAATGATCCCAAACTGATTGTTGTTGATCAAATAGTTGAGCGTCTTATTGGTAAAGTTGAACTGCGGCCGGCCAACAAAGCTCATAACGAACGTATGACGCTGATCGGCAAGCGACGGGCCAAAATCGCGGCGACGATTGGTCGGATCCTGGACAACGAGTCCGCCGGACTGCGTCGCCACCAGATTCTGCTCAGGGGCGTCATCCGTCGATTTTGAAAGCGTATAGTTCATGCTGAACTGATACCCCTTGGAAAATCGTTTGTTCAACTGGAGCGTGAACGCATTGTAATTCGAGCTGCCGACCGACTCAGCAATAAGGATATTGTTGAATCTCGGATCCATACGAGTTGCCGCACTAACGGTGCTGCTAAAAATCGGCCGACCGTCCGCTAGCGTGCCCACCGGGTTGATGCGGTTAATGTTCCGATACAGCGGCAGGTGTTTTCCACTCGAGTGGATAAATCCGGCCGTGATCGAGTAGTCGCTTGTCAGAGCCTGTTCGACCTGGACGTTAGAGTGGATCGCGTACATATTCTGAAAGTCAGGCGAGATCGTCTCGATGCTCTGAACCGGCAGAGCCGTTCCGGCCGGCAGACTGCCGAGCGTCGTAGGGAATGCCGGCGAACCGGCGGTTCCCGGAGCAAAGGTGAAATTAAAATACGTCGGGCTACCGTTATTCTGCAGGGCCCTCAGGTAAAAATCGAGATAGACGGTATCGTAATACATACCGACACTTGCTCGAACGACAGTCGGCCGGTTGCCCTCGCGCAGGCTGTAGACCAGTCCGAAACGCGGTGCGAAATTATTCTTGTCAACCTTGAATTTTTGCGATGCCGCGAACGGGGATGCCGCGTTAGCGGTCGGGATATTGTAGAGATCATAACGCACGCCGAAATTGAGTTTCAGGCGGCGTGTGATCTTCCAATCGTCCTGTGCGAAAAGGTTGTAGAACGTCGATTTGTAGCTGATGTTGGCGTTGCCAAAAGCCTCGACGTAGGTGGTATAGCTACGCGTGTTAACACCGTTCTTAGCGTCCAGATAGGCCTGTAGCGTCGGGAATGTGTAGCGTGCAAACACGTTCGATCGACGTGTATCGTTGATCTGGTTGACGCCGCCGCCAAACTTCATCGAGTGATTGCCGTGTGTCCAGGTCAGGTTGTCCTGAAACTGCGTCATCGTTTCGAGCGGCGAGATCGTGTCGTCGTTCTCGGGTGCTCCGAAATTGGCGACGCCCGTGATCACGATGCTGGGTCCGGTACCCGAATTTCCGTTCGCCAGATTGCGAGAATCGCGTTTTGCATATTGGAAACGAAATTCGTTGATAACGTTCGTCGAAAATATCGACGCCAGCTGGAGAGCAAGTGAGTATGACGTGTCGTCAAAATCGATGCTGCGCTGCAGCGTGTTAAGTCCGCCACCGATATTGTCCGGGGATTTGTTCTTGAAATAATTGAAACGTGCCCCGAGACGGTTCGCCTCATTTAACTGGGCGTCGGTTCTGATGATAAAGAAGTTTACCTTTTGAGCCGTCGGTATCGCGGTCGGAAATGCCGACGAGGGCACGCCCGCTGCGATCAAGGCTGCCTTATTTGCGTTCGAAATAGTAATGGTTCGTTGCGGCTCGCCACCGAGATCACGCTTGACCCACTCGTAACCGGTGTAAAACTGCCAGCGGTCCTTGATGATCGGGCCGCCGATCGCACCCGTAAAATCATCAACTTTCGTTTGCGGCTTTACCGCAGTCGGCGAGATGTTGAACGGCCTCGATGACATTGACGTACGACGGAAGCGGTAGCTCGCAGATCCGTGAAATGCATTGGTGCCGGACGGCGTGACCGCATTCATGATCAAACCCGGTGTGCCGCCAAACTCGGCAGAAAAGCCGTTAGTGACCAGTTGAACCTCGGACACAAACGTATCGGAGATCGGCATCAAGCGAATACCGCCGCGATCCGCCTGGGTGTTGCTGTTGCCGTCCAACTGGTAATTTGTCCGACGGGTATAGCCGTTGGCGTTGATTCGCGGTACGCCAAATTCAATATTCGGCCGGCCCGTCACATTCGCCTGAAGTAGAGCGTAGTTGTATGGATTTCGCGAAACTAGCGGCAGACTCTGGGTCTCGCGGTTATTCATTACGCGGCCCACGTCGATCTTGCCTGGATCAGCGATCGGTGCGTCCGACGTGATCGTCACGGTTGTCTCCATGCCGCCAACCACGAGCGCTACGTCGACCGTTGCGGTCTGGCCGGTCGTCAGCGTGATGCCCTCTCGAACCAGGCGTTTGAAGTTTGCGGCTTCAAATGTGACGCGAAAAGTACCGAGCGGCAACAGCGGAAACCGGTAAACGCCGCCGGCGTCCGTGGTAGCCGTGCGTTCGGTACCTGTTTGTAGATTAAGTGCAGTAACTTTCGCTCCGGCGAGGACAGCACCGTTAGCATCGGATACCACGCCTTCGATCTGTCCGTTCAGTGCCTGAGATTGCCCACTGACCCGAAGTTCGCCGATCGCAAACATTGCGACAAGAACCAGCATAGAAGCGAAACACTTCGTTATTACCAAAGACTTTTGCATAAAAGAACATTCTCCTAAATTATTTTACTTGTGGGCAAAATTTACCATCTGAAACTGACGACCGCAATTAGAAATGTACGGTTTTTCTCTCAAATGTGTTGCCGACCATTGTCGGCAATTTGATCATGTTTGTCGGTATCTCCAACAAAGTTTTAATACAGCCTTAACATGAATGTCAAGGAAACTGCGTGTCACGTCACGAATTTCTCATATTTTCAGCTCGCGGATCCGAATTTTCGCGACAGAACCAGGCCGATCGCCCCGATCAAAGTCGGGGCGTCCCCGAGCGACGACGGCATTAGTTCGGTCGGCGGCAAACCTGCGAGTACGCTCCGCTCGGACACTCGCGACAATTCCCGGGACAACAGTTCCCACGCCCGCGTGATCTTGCCGCTGACAACGACGACCTGCGGGCTCAAGCCCACAATGAGATTGGAAATGCCGTTGCCGAGATAGCGGGCGGTCTCGCTCAATGCTGCCAGGGCGTGCTTTTCGCCATTCATCGCCAGTCCGATGACACTTTCTATATCCACCCCGTTTTCCTTGAGCTCATCGTGCTTTAACGACTCGCGATATCGCTGGATCAAAGCCTTTTCCGAGGCGTACGCCTCCCAGCACTCGCGGCTGCCGCACGAACACTCGATCGGGGCGTCCACGCCGGCGATCATGTGGCCAAATTCGCCGCCCGCACCCTTTTCACCGCGGTACAACTGGCCCTCAAATATGATGCCGGTTCCGATACCCTCGCCCACCAGCACCATCACAAATGTGTCGATCTTTCTTATTTTTTCATGGCCAAACCACAATTCGGCAAGCGCCGTCGCGTTAGCGTCGTTCTCAACGATCACGTGCAAACCCGTCTCAGCCTCGATCAAACTGCAAATATCCCAGTCACGCCAGTCGAAATACGGCACATGAAAAATACGGCCGAGCCGCTGATCCACGAGGCCCGGCACGCTCATCCCGATCTCAAGTTCACAGTCCTTGTACCTTGCCGCCAGGCTCTTTGTCCGACTCAGTATCTGCTCGGTCATAAAGTCCATGTCCGGCGAGGTCGAAAACGTTTCCTGCTCCATCACGCTGCCGGCCAGGTCGGCGATAGCGATCGTCGTTGTCCGCGGCGTAACATCGATACCGATGGCGACCGGCGTGCCGGTCCGAAGTCTGTACATCGTCGGCTTACGGCCTCCGGACGAGTGCCCTTCGCCGATCTCGACGATCAAACCGACGGAGACCAGGTCGTCAATTATTACCGAGACTGTCGAACGATGAAGAGCCGTCTGGCGGGCAATTTCTGCCCGAGAGATCGGCGAGCGATCGCGGACATAGTTCAACACGATCTGACGGTTGATGTCCCGTATCGTGTTCGGCCGAGCGATCTGCGCTTTTGCCTTTTGTAGATTGATCCTTTTCATCGTCTGACCGCCGAGCAAATGATGCGATACATCAGAAACTACACGCGTTGAGAAAATATATACGAAATCGAGACTTAGTTGCAAGTCTAGACTAACATTTCGTTATTTTTCGTGTTTCGATCCGTGTATCGCCTTTTCGTGAGACGAGATCGAGATTTGCTGATGCTCAGATCAGCGAGTTGCAAGAGAGTCCGGACTAAGTACGGTGAAAACCGCGTTCGATATCTTTCATTGAGAGCCGCAGTATAATGGGACGTCCGTGCGGGCAGGTGGTCGGAGATGTGGTCACCAAAAGGCGATCGATAAGCCAGTGCATCTTCTCGGGCGTAAGCTTCATATTGATCTTGACGGCGGCCTTGCAGGCGAGACTGGCGGCGATGTCATCCCGCAGAGTCGATTTGGGCGAACCGCGTTTTTCGGCATCGATCGTATCGAGGAT
>JAYVUD010000146.1:0-2378 GCA_043788335.1 Chloracidobacterium sp.
TTTGCACAAGCAGGACAAATGTATGAAAGGAAAACCGATCGTTTTAGCCGCATTAGTTGCGGTCGTTGGAGCAGGATGTTGGTCGATGGAACCCGCGTCAAAAAAGGGCACGCCGACGCCCGAGATCTTTTCGCCAAATTCCACGGTGGGGCCTAAGACGTCTCCGTCGTCGACCCCGGCCGTAAACACGAAGATGCCTGAAACCAACATTGACAAGCCGTTTCTTAAGAGTGTGGGTTCCGACTTTGCCCAACCAACTGATGACGCCGGGAGATTGCTGCTACGTGAATACGGTGGTGTGTTTGTCGCACGTGGCGGAACCATCGCCCCGAAAAAGGTCGTGTTCAAGGACGAGTCAGACGTCACCGCATTTCAAGGAACGCTCCAGAGGTCGTCCGAAACGATCGGCGGAATTAAGGTCGAGTTGCAGACGCCAGCGTTTAAGGCACTTAAGGAGGCGATCGCCGAGGCTAGTGCCGCCAAGCTTAAAATCACGCCGCCAGCGGCCGATTCCGCACGTCGCGGCTATCGCGAGACGGTCACCCTCTGGGCAAGCCGGGTCGAGCCCGGGTTCGTGCACTGGGTCGGCCTCGGTAAGGTGACGCAGGCCGAAGCGACCCGAATCAAGGCCCTGTCGCCGTACGAACAGGTCCCCGAGATACTTAAACTCGAACAGCAGGGGATCTTCTTTGCCAAGGACCTTTCAAAATCGATCATCTACTCGGTGGCCCCGCCGGGAACCTCACAGCACCTGTCGATGCTCGCGTTGGACGTCAAAGAGAACGATAGCGCCAAGGTTCGAGAGATCTTGGCGAAACACGGATGGTACCAGACGGTCGCGTCCGACCTGCCGCATTTTACATTTCTCGGCGTGCCCGAAACCGATCTGCCGGGCCTCGGCCTTAAGAAAAGGATCGCGGGTTCACGGACGTTCTGGGTGCCGGATATTTAGGTTTAGCAGTATCTGAACGAAAATAAAAGACGGCCGCCCTAAAAGCAGCCGTCTTTTTCTATGATGTGTGCCCGATTATTTCAATATGTACGGAGCGAGCAGTTTCAACCAGGATCGTTCGGCCCGTGCATATTCTTCGGAACAGCGGACCGCCCGTTTCTCGGGTAAGAGGTTGGGGCCGACGAAACCGGCATTCTTTTTGGGATTGCTGCCGTAGACGAGGCAGAGCATATCAAAAAACCTCGTCTTGCTGAACGAATGTTCATCCCAGAACATCAGATCCGATTTGTCGTCGCTGCGGCTAGCGATCTCAAACTCTAACGCCGCGTTGATCGCACTATCTTGGCCCTCAGGCGAACCGTCGAGCATCAAGATGGTCGCAAGTTGATCGACCGCATCTTCTTCGCGGCCGGTTGCCGGCAGTTCCCACACGTCGATCAGACAATGGCCGAGTTCGTGAAACAACGTCTGGACCAGGGTGTCCTGCACCATTTCCTCGACCTTGGCCGGTGACTTTTCGATCGTCTTAAATTCCTCCTCGTACTGAGCAAGCAACTCGTAGCAAAAGGTGATCTCAGACGTGCTGGGGCTGTAAAACGCATTTGGCTCGCCGCACGTGTCCATATTGAGATATATGTCCTTTGGCATAGCGATCAGGTTGTTCAACTCGGTCGCAATCCCCTGAAAGGCTTCCTTTTCTTCTTTGGGCATATCCCGCTTTACGCCCTGAGCCTTGTGAGCGGGTGAAAAGCCGACCTTAAAATCGCCTCTGTCCAGCGGATTCTTTGGCTTCGCTGGCGTTTGGGCACTGATCGCCGCCACACAAAAAAGGGCGGTCAACGAAAGGAAGAACGTGATCTGCGAAACGAGTTTTTTCATATATTTATGTTCGAACGCTTAATGTAAATGGTTTGTGATCGTAGCAACCGCGCCGAAAGTTGATGCGAATCCGAGATTTAACGTGATTTGCCAATTTGTGAAAGTGTATTCAACTTAGCTCAACCTGTCAATGGATTCAGCGGAAATTTTCGCGTGGCAAATTTTGCTCGCGAACTGCCGGGCCGGATGCAACAAGTAAATGGAAAAATCCACGACCTGCCGACACGCGTCCCAAATCAAAATGTTTTTCATAATTAGGAGTCAAAGATTCAATTGCCCTGGGTTGTAATATGTAGTTGGGGGAAAATGATTCCAATTCGCGTTAACGGCATGCCGGGAGCGACGCAGTTGTCCATAATTGGAGCGAACGGCACCAATGCGGCGCAGATCGCGGGAGAGAGCGCTTATCGAGTCACCTGTTAGAATCGATTTGCTCGTCGAGTTGACTCCACGAAAAAACGGACGCCACACAGACGTCCGTTTGTTATCGATGATGATGGTACACCCGGCAAGATTCGAACTTGCGACCCTCTGATTCGAAGTCAGA
>JAYVUD010000147.1:0-7617 GCA_043788335.1 Chloracidobacterium sp.
CGACATTCATTTACTGAACGACGAGATCAATCGTATCCGACTGCTCGACCCGTATCCGGGTCGGCGTTACTCGTCTGAGGACGCGATCTTTGTCGCACCCGAGGTTTACATCGAAAAGCTGGACGACGATTATGTCGTCTATTTTGCCGACGATGGCAGCCCCCGCCTTCGCATCAGCCCGACGTACCATCGCCTCGCCGAGCAAAGCGATACAACCAAAGAGACCAAGGACTTTATCAAGGAAAAAGTTCGTTCCGCCGTCGATCTGCTCAGAAACATCGAGCATCGCCGGCAGACCATTTATCGCGTCGTCGAGTGCATCGTCGACCGCCAGCGTGAGTTTCTCGAACACGGCGTCGACCGCATCAAACCGATGATGCTCAAGGACGTCGCCGAGGACATCGGGATGCACCTGTCGACTATCTCGCGGGTTGTTAACCGTAAATACGCGCATACGCCGCAGGGCGTCATTGAGCTCAGGCGTTTCTTTAGCGAAGGGATGCTAAATGAAGAGGGCGAAGAAGTGTCGACACGCATCCTCAAGCTTCGGATCAAAAAGATGATCGAGGATGAGGACACTAAACATCCGTTGACCGACGATGAGATCGCTAAAGTTTTGAGCAAAGAGGGTGTTAAACTTTCTCGTCGAACAGTCGCAAAATACCGTGACCAAATGCAGATTCCCGGGTCACGGGAACGCAAGACCATTATTTAGGAGCCCGTCAGGGACGGAAAAGTTACCAATATGAAATACGATATTACCGGCAGACATTTGGAAGTAACCAAGCCTCTTCGCGACCATGTCGAAGCTCAACTTACGAAGATCGAAGGTGCCTTCGACGGCAAGCCCGTCCAGGCCCACGTCGTGATCGAAGTAGAACGTGGCCGCCACCGTTCCGAGGTAATAATCAATTTTAGAAATGATGTTCTAAAGGCTGAGTCTTTCGACTCCGATATGTACAACTCCCTTTCGAAGACCATTGAAAAGGTCGAAAAGATGGCCCGCAAGGTTAAAGATAAGATCGTCGACAGATCGCACAAGGCCGTCAAGGTGACGACACTGCCGACCGACGACGAATCTGCGGCTTAACCGCACTTATGGAACGACTTACAGTGGTCGAGAGCGATCTGCCCGGCCTCATCATCATTACCGGCTTGAGCGGTTCAGGCATGAGTTCGGCGACAAACGCTTTTGAGGATCTCGGCTACTTTTGCGTTGATAATCTGCCGTTGACCATGCTCTCGACGTTTGGGCGCTTGCTCGTCGGAACCGACGAAAAAGGGCCGGCCATCGAGCGTGCGGTCCTCACGATCAATTTCCGCGAACGGCATTTTCTCTCCGAATTTTCTGCGGAATTAAAGAAACTTTCTAGAAAACAGCTTGTACCGTTCATCGTCTTTTTCGAAGCGTCGGACGAGGTGCTGCAGCGGCGTTTTTCCGAGACCCGCCGGCCGCATCCCGCGGATAGCGGTAAAGGCCTGCTCGCCGCCATTCGTACCGAACGGCGTGCCATGACCGACGTCAAACGCCTCGCCGACCTGATCATCGATACATCAGATCACACGGTTCACACGCTGCGGAGTCTGGTTGTCCAATCGTTTAATCACGACGCCAAGGGAAAGCCGCTCAAGGTCGAGGTAATAAGTTTTGGTCATAAATACGGAAATCCGCGAAGTATCGACCTGCTTTTCGACGTTCGCCATCTGCCAAATCCGTATTTTGTTCCCGAACTCAGGCACTTGCCGGGTTCCGACCCGCGGGTCATGGAGTTTTTTAGCAAGGAACCCGAGGTCGCGGAAACAACGGGGCATATTACCGACCTTTTGCTCTACCTGCTGCCGCGGTATGAACGCGAGGGCAAATCGTACCTCACCATCGGTGTTGGCTGTACGGGCGGCCGTCACCGTTCGGTGATGGTCGCCAATTCGATCGAATCGGCACTACGTTCTGAGGGATTTGAGGTGACGGTCACCCACAGGGACATCGACAAGTAGAGCGAGCTTCTGTAAAATATTCATTTTAACCGTATATGAGCGATACAAAACGAATCGGGGGCGTCATCGTCTCCCACGGTCAGGTCGCCAATGAATTGCTTTCGGCGGCGGAGGCCGTTGTGGGGAATCTGACCAATATTACCGCTGTTTCTATCGGATGGCACGACGATGTGGAAATGGCTCAAAACGAAATTGCGAGGGCGATCAAAAACGTTTCTGCGGGTGCCGGTGTGCTCCTGCTGACTGATATGTTCGGCGGCACGCCGACCAATATCTCCGCGATGTTCCTCAAGGAAGGCGAAGTCGACATCGTCACCGGCGTCAACCTGCCGATGGTCATCCGTCTGGCTACGGTCGGCAGTGATGTTACGCTGGAGCAGCTTGCCGCCGAGGTCGAGGATCAGGGTAAAACTTCGATATGCCGTGCAGGTCAATTGTTGGTTCCGCAAAAATTGAAAAAGGATGCTTGAGAGGCAAATCCGGGTGATCAATCATCTTGGCCTCCACGCACGGGCCGCTGCGAAGTTGGGCAACCTCGTGTCGTGCTTTGATGCTGCGGTAAAGATCTCGTACGGCGACTCGACGGCCGATGCGAGATCGATCCTCGGCATCCTCAGCCTCGGGATAGGATTTGATAAGACGATTTCTGTGATGGTCGACGGCCCGGACGAGATCGCGGCAATGGACGCGATAGCGGTGCTTTTTGGTGACGGATTTGGCGAAAGCTAGAGTTTTATGACGGATAAAAGGGTCGGTATATTGGGCGTCCCGCTCGGTTTTGGCGCCGGACTAACGGGCAGCGAACTCGGTGTAAACGCGATGCGTTTGTCCAAAGTTCGCGGCCATCATCTCGCCGAACACATTCGTGCTCTCGGCTATGACGTTCATGATCACGGCGACGTCGCTATCGTCAACCCTACCGAAGATTCACATACCGACAATCCGCGATATCTGGCAGAGATGGTCGATTCCAGCCGGAATATCATCGCTTCGCTCAACCTTATCCTACGCTCTGATTCGATCCCGATCATACTCGGCGGCGACCACGCCATCGCGATCCCGACATTTTCTGCGATCTCGACCCACTACCGCGACAGCGGCAGCGAGGTCGGCCTCATTTGGTTTGACGCTCACGCTGACATCAATACGCCGGCGTCGTCGCCGTCGGGTAATATTCACGGCATGCCGCTCGCGGTCCTGCTCGGCCACGGCAACGCCGAACTCGTCGGCATTTGCGGCCCCGGACCAAAACTGAACAAGAAATATTTTGCCCATATCGGTGCCCGTGACATCGACGACGGAGAACGCCAGATCGTCCACGACCTCGGTCTGCGGGATCATTTTTTTACAATGAGCGACGTTGACAGACGGGGAATGTGGGCATGTGTGACCGATGCCATCGCCATCGCCTCGCAGGCACCGGGCGGTTACGCCGTCACCTTTGATATCGATATGATCGACCCACGGTTCGCTCCGGGTTCCGGCACACTGGTTCGCGGCGGCACCACATACCGCGAAGCCCACCTGGCTCTCGAGATGATCGCCGCCGACGGCGGCATGCGTTCCTTCGAGATAGTCGAGGTCAACCCGTTGCTCGATCAATCAAACATCACCGTCCAGCTCGCCTGCGAACTTATCTTGTCAGCACTCGGCAAGACGGTGCTTTAGGGACACGAAAGACACACATTTTTATACCAGGTAGCAATGCATTTTGCCCTCACGTTATGAAATCAAATATTGGCGTTATTTTCGGCGGCCGCTCGGGTGAGCACGAGGTCTCGATACGGTCTGCCAAGACGGTCATTGAGCAGATCGACAGTTCCAGGCACCACGTCGTCCCGGTCGCCATCGCAAAGGACGGCCGCTGGCTCAATTCGGCCGAGTCGCTTGCGTTGATGCCGGAATCAACGCGTGCCCTCTACGTCGAACGCTTTGGCGAGCCGTCGAACGAACGCATCGCCATCACCGGCGACAGCGGCACACGCGGCCTGACAATGCTCGATCTGCCGTTTGGATCGATCCCGCTCGACGTCATTTTCCCGGTCCTCCACGGTACATACGGCGAAGACGGCACAATTCAGGGTTTGTTCGAGATGGCCGACATCCCATATGTTGGCTGCGGCGTGCTCTCATCGTCCTGCGGGATGGATAAGGTCGTAATGAAGACGCTGTTCCGCGAAGCAGGCTTGCCGATATGCGACTACGTTTGGTTCCTCCGGTCCGAGTGGGAATCCGCCTCGGATGTGGTCATCAGGCAGACCGCCGCGAAGCTCGGCTTTCCGTGCTTTGTAAAACCCGCGAATCTCGGTTCATCGGTCGGCGTGTCCAAGGCTGTCGATGCCGACAGCCTGCGCTCCGCGATCGATCTGGCCGCCGAATTTGACCGCAAGATCATTGTCGAAGAGGGCCTCGATGCCCGCGAGATCGAGTGTGCTGTCATCGGCAACGACGTGCCGCTCGCGAGCCTGCCCGGCGAATATATCATCCGCGACGAAACCAAAAAGTTTCTCGATTACACCGAAAAATATGCCGGAACCGGCAATAACGAATTTGTCGTGCCGGCCGTCGTGTCTGACGAACTCGTCAAGCGGACCCAGGCGTTCGCGATCTCCGCTTATCGATCGATCGACGGTTCGGGTCTCGCCCGCGTCGATTTCTTTCTGCGAAATGATAACGGATCTTTGCTTTTGAATGAGATCAACACGCTGCCGGGCCTGACGGACGCCTCGGGTTTTCCGAAAATGTGGGCCGGCAGCGGTAAACCGTTCACACAGGTGATCGACGAGCTTATTGAATTTGCGATCGCCCGTCACGCTGATCGCCGTCGAAGCAAGACGAGCGTGGACTAGACAGTATTTCTTTCGGTCTGCGAGCGATGATGTCTAAAAAGTGAAATGTGAAAGAAATCGACGGTTTTTTGACCGCAGATTACGCGGATAAAGCGGATTTCACCGATCTATTTTCAGATTTGACCTAAAATCTGCTTCATCTGCGTAATCTGCGGTTAAATCCCACTTTAATTTTCAGTAATGCCGACTCTTCAGTCATCCTCAATGCCGTTGATTTCAAACAGTTTCAAAGTCCAGGCGATGTGCGTCCATGAAAATAGGCTCCGGCACCGCCTTACTGACCGGAAAATTATCATCGACAAATTCCAGGTGAATTGCAGATTTTCCATCCCGTGCCGGTCGACGGTTGCGGACGACAGCGATAGCGTAAAAGTTTAGCTCCTTGCTGGCAAATTTCACTCGGTCGCCAACATTTGGCTCCAATGCACAGACCACAAATGCACCTTTTTCGCTAATATCGACCGTTTTGGCGACTTGGCGATATCCGGGCAATTTCTCTTTCTGAATTAAAGCGATCTCAACCTCGAGTTGGGCCCAATAGCGAGTATATTTGCGCGGCTGGAAATCCGTCGCGGTTTCCGTGATATTCCAGGTTCCCGATTCAGTCGCACCCGCGATTCGATATGTCTGTAGCGGATTTTTGAGGTAGCTTTCCGGCATCTGCTTTCCGACAAATGCAACGCCGACCCTGTAAACCGTTGAACCGTCGGTCAAAATAGGATTGCAGTACTGCAACAAACCGAGTGTACAGTAGATCTCGTCGTCATGATCGTACAATCTATATTGTTGTGGTAACGGTAAAATGATCTCAAGCAACCGTCCGGGCTTGCAGGGTCTCGACAGTGTGAGGCCTGAACCGCTTAGGGAAACGCTGTCGACTTCGGTTCTCTCTTTCCAGGTTTCGTTTGTGTCCGTACAACCTCGAACGAGAGCCTTTAGTTGAGTGATTGTTCGTGTTTTTTTCCGATTTTCTTTCATGCCGTTTATCTCCTGTATCTTGTTGCTCTGCGGCCATCTAGGTGGTGGAATGCCCAGTTTCAAGGGAGGATCCGGGGCCTCACATAAGCCCGTCGAGTGGGAATGGTTTATCAACAAATTCTATATGGAGTCGGCTGATGCCGTTATTCCCGACAGATCTGCCGCGAACGATAGCGATGATCGTGAGGTTATACCGCTCACACGTGACCCGTAGAAAGCTGCCGACCTCGACCTCAATCTGGGTGAAAACGGACGCTCCACCGACACTTAAATTTTCAGTGACGGTTAGTTCGGCCATAACCGCCGATCCGCTCTCATCCGTAAATTCCAATAATAGTTCTTCGGGTAGTGCCAGGCGGGTATGTCGCCGAAGCTCGCGGCCGTTTTCAGCGTCGTCAGTCGGACCGTATTTTCGTGCGATTTGCCAAAAACCGTTGCTTGAGGGCTGTTTTTCAGACAGATCCCACTGTTCGTGTGGGTTTTGGAAATGGTCGATGGGCGGGTATTTGCCAATAAATGCGACCCCGATCGAATAGTACGGGTCGGCTCGCGGACGGGTGATCTCAATACAACGCCTGACAATTGCCCAGATCTCGTAGGATTCGAGGTCATGGTCGTAACCGCGGAGTTCACGCGGCAATGGGGTAGCTAGCAGTATGAGTCGGCCCGCAGCGATCGGCCGCGAGATCCTGATTCCGCATCCGGCTGCGGAAATATCCTTGATATTAGTGAGTTCTTGCCACTCCTCATTCGGACTTTCCTTGACCCGAACGAGAGCCTCGAGCCCGAGCGGAGTTCGCTCGTTACTTCGGTTTTCTCTATTTTTTCCAAACCATGCTGGCGGAGTCCGTTGATTCGTGGGAGTAATGCTCATATTTCCTCACAGACTTCTTTCGTTAAATTTTCAAGATATCTTATCGTCGAAGAATACCGACGACCGTTAGTGCTCGGTTATTTTTGGGACGAATGTTGCCGAACAAATTCGGATTCCATGGGAATTTACACGAAATAGTTACCGCTGTCATCACCCATTTGGGTGACTTTTGGATAAAAATCATGAATTTGTGCCAATTTTGCCGCGGATTCTCCTATAGTTCGGACGCGACGCTGTGCCTGACGACAGGTTTGGCTTTATGATCCGGTTCACGAAACTACGGGTAACCGCCATCGCAAACCTTTCGCCAAAGCCCTCGGTATGCCCGCGAGTTGCTATTTCTGCCGGATCGCTGCCCGGACGAACTGCTCCGATCGTCGCGAATTTGTCTCGATTGACCAGGTGCACGAGTTCCGATATCATTAGCTATTAAATTCCAGCCAACTGACCGTGTCCGTTTCGATTAGATAGGAGATCAAATGATAAGACGTATCGTATTGCTCGCCGTTGTGGCGTTTTGTGCCACGGGAGCTTTTGGCCAACGAACACCTTCGTTCACGGCGTATCCGGCCAAAGTGGAAAAGACAGCCGCGAAAAAGGTCAACCTCGCGAGCCACAAAAAAGCGAGGATGTTCCGCACCAATCTCAAAAACGCTCTCGCCCAAGGCGTCACTTTTGGCGGGCGTTACAATCTGGTCACCTGGGGCTGCGGAACCAGTTGCCAGGACAGTGCGATATTGGATATCAGGACCGGCAACGCGTACTTTCCATCGCAGCTTGAGGGTACGACCTACGGCTCGGGCGAACTGGACGACGTTCAGACCAAGCAGGACGGCCTATTCGAGATCAAGAAAAACAGCCGCCTGCTGATACTATCCGGAGTGGCCGCGGGTTCGAAAAGATATGGCATATCGTATTTCG
>JAYVUD010000148.1:0-4001 GCA_043788335.1 Chloracidobacterium sp.
GCTCGGACATGAAATCGATGGTCAAACACGCCGTGGTCGATTCGCCGCCCGCGAGCCGTGTTTTCAAATACAGCAACGCCACTATGATAGCAGAAAACGAGAGAACAAATATCTGCAGCGGCAGCCAGATCAACTGTATCAGCGATTCGACCACGGCGTGTTTGACCATCGATTTCATGTCCGAACCCTCGATCTTGACCGGCCGATTTCGAGCCAGCCCAAAATCGATGTTATAGCCGCCCTTCTTGTCGACCGGTTCAGCCGGCTTTTCGTCCATCGTCTGATCGGGTTTATGCTCCGTACCGCTTTCAATGACTACGGGCGACTTATCGATCGCCTTGCCTGTTACGCCGACGATAAGCGAAACAGACGTCGCGAGCACCATCGGGATCAGGAACATAATCATCCCGGCTCCGACCGCGGTCATAAACGAGCGCTTTATTAACAGCCGCGAACGCTTAAATGCCTGTACGATTCCCGCCGGTTCCATGATTATCACCGCGGCGACGAGCATAAAACTGACATTAGCCCAAAAGTATCCTATCGAAAATCCGACGCTGCCGCCGACCGCCGCAACGATCAAGGTGACCTCGCCAAGCCCCGTCAGAGGCGAGATTATCAGGCCGATAAGCCCGAAAACAATAAATCCGGCGATTGATCCGACAAATGACGTAACAAAGGGGCCGAGGGCGACAAAAACGCCGCTCAACGTCAATTTTTTCCACTTTTTGCGGACCTCCGCCAGCGCCGGGCTGAGCCGCACGGGCCGTAGCGGTACCGCCAAATACTGGGCGACGATCCACACTATCGTGCCGACGATCATCGTCGCACAAAACGCACTCGCGAGCGACAGGAGCACTATGATCAAACGGCCGGCCATGGTTCCTACCCGGTCGGACACGAGGTCGCTGACCTTAAGGAACGAAAATGTCACCTGCAGCAACGTCAGAATGATCACGGGCACCTCGAACAGGGTCGTCAGAAGCAGGAATTTTGGCAGATGCTCGCTGTATATGACCAATGCCCGCCGCAGCAATCCGAAAATACCCTCGGACCGCGATCGCACAACGCTCGCAAAACCCTCAGCCGTCTGCGGGCGTCTCTCCGGATCCTTGTCGAGTGCCGCGTGGATCGCCCGCTTCATTTTTCGCCGAACGCCCTTTGCCCTGAGCGGCGGCGGAGCGATGGATTTGTGCGACTCCATCACGTCCTTAAAATCGCCTGAGAATGGCGTCTCGCCCGACAGCATCTGGTAAGCGATGACGCCGAGGCTGTAAATATCGGATCGCGGGTCGAGATGCTCGCCGCGGCATTGCTCGGGCGACATATAGAGCGGCGTTCCCAAAACCGCACCAACCCGTGTCAGCCCGGACGTGCTCGGCGAATCAAGCAGCGATTTGCCGGTTACGGGTTTTCGCTCGCCCGACTGGGCGGCCACGACCTCTCTTTCCGATTCGACACGCGTCCCGACGGTGTCCTGATCGACGACTGCATCGTCACAGCCGGACATGATCGCGGTCTGATTTTCGAGTTCGAGCGGCTCTATGCTCACCGTACCGACGGCGTCGGCCCGCGTGCCGTGTTCGCCGGTCGTCGCAATGGTCGCAGCCTCGGATATCATCGTCGACGAACCGTCACCGACGAGCGTTCCAACTTTGGCGCTGCCTGACGACGTCGTCCTCGCCGGGTCGACAAACGTCGGGATCGAGCTCTGCGGTACCGAGCCGCTGCTGATATCGACCGCCTCGTTTTCCTCTAGTTTGGCGATGCCGAAATCGAGAACCTTGACCGTGTAGCCGCCGCGCTGATTGGGTTCGAGCCAAATATTGTCGGGCTTGAGATCGCGGTGAATGATGCCTTGCTCGTGGGCCTCCTGAACGGCGGAACTCACCTGCTCGAGTATGTCGAGCGTCCATTGGACCGGCAGATTCTTTTCTTCGTCGAGGATCTCGCCGAGCGTGCAGCCATCGAGATATTCCATCACGAGATAGGCGACCTGCCCGTCTTTGGACTCGGAAAACCCGAAGTCAGTGACGTTGACCACGTTAGGGTGACGCAAACGTCCAGCAGCCCGGGCTTCGCGCCGAAAACGCTCGACAAACTCGGTCCGCTGCATAAATTGCGGTGCAATGATCTTGACGGCCACCGGGCGCTCGGTTCCCAGATGTGTCGCCAAATACACGGTCCCCATACCGCCGCGTCCCAACTCGCGTTCGATGTGGTATTTCCCGTCCAGCGTCTCGCCGATAAAGTCCAGATATTGCATTTCCCGCAGCGTCAAAAAACTCTAACCGTTTTCACGAACCTAATGCAAGTAATTACGACCCCGATGCGGGTTAAGTTTTGTCGAATGCGTAATGTTTTGTAAATGACATATTAAACACGTCCAAGCAATACGATCAGGGTCGACTTATGAACAGGAGGGTGTCAGAAGTCCCCAAGATCGCTGAAAGCGATAAATTTAATAGCGTGGGGTGGAGCTCCGATCTTTTGGGGCGACACCCTACGTTAGCTTGCGAAACGATCCTGACCCTGAAGGGGTCAAATCGAGTCGCTGATAATTCGACACTTGCAGCGTCGGATCAGACGCGTCAACCAAACGTGGGGTGTCGCTCGCCCTTGCTCGCTCACCCCACGCTATTAAATTTGTCCCCGATGGGGACGCTAAGAAATACTTTTCCGACAGCCTCTGTTTAGCTGCAACCGTGCGGCCGTCGGGTGCCGGAGTGCGCCGGTCGCTATTGGGACGCGTTCAAGTCAACGTCCGCGAGATCCTCGACGATATTCAAAAGCCGCGATGCAAATTGATATCGTTTGGACGTGACGGTCAGGATATACGTGTGGCCTGCTTCGACATCATCAAAACGATAGTATCCGAATGGCCCCGTGATCACGGTCCGCCAGCCGCCATTTGGGTCGGTCAAGACGACCAATGCGTTCCGCAGACCGGCACCGGAAGCAACGGTGATCCGGCCTGATACCGATACACCGGCGGCCGACGGAGCCAGATCGTTTGGCGTCCAAAAACCTGAATCGATCTTGAAACTCCCGCCGGACGGGTGCCCGCCCGCGACCGTTTGGCCGCCGGTCGTACTAACGGTTTTCGCTCCGGGTTGCTGCATCATAGCTCCGCCGCCCGCGACGACTGATCTTCGGATCGAGAATTGTCCGCCCGATGACTGCAGGTTCGCCTGGCCGTTGTCTGGTGGCAATTGCTCGGGCGTTTGGGCTCCGACCGAGTATGCCGCCAGCGTCAGGAGCGTAAACAACCCGATGATCAGTACGATTATTATTAGTAGAGTAGTAGTTCGTTTCATAGACTTTCCCCCGTTTGTTCGGCCAAAATTCATTAGGGTTTGGCAGCCTTGCAAATTGCCGCATTCGGGGCCGAAGCACAGACGAGTGCTGTCAGAGCGACTATTTGTAACCGCTGAGATTCGATCTGTGCCTGCTGTTCCTTGACGGCGTTGACCAAAACGGTCGTGATCTGGGCGTAGCGGACGCCTTCGATCTCGCCCTGTGGATTGTAAGTATTGAGTAGCGGTTCGACCGCGTTGACCTCCTCGGCGATAAATCCCACGTCGTGCATGCCGTCATTTTTCCAATTGTAGGTGACAGGCCGCAGACGGTTTAGCACATCGAGCCCACGCTTATAATCAACCACATTGTCCTTATAACGAATGCTCGACGAACACGGTGAGACATAGTATTGAGTTCCAACGGGTTGCATACATACCGGCGTGTTACCGCCAACGGTTCCGTTACCGAACTTGAGGCGAAAGGCGTACAGCGTATCATTGACCCAAACTGAGCTGAATGTCGATTCGCCCGCTGACGTTGCGGTAAACACCGGAGCCTTTACCTCAGCGGCAAAAGTACCGTACGAGAAATCGACGCTTCCACCTGTAATATCCCCGCCGACGGTGAGGTTACTGCCGATCGACGTGTTGTAGGTCACGGACAACGAATTGAGGGACGTATGCTCTGCCGTTAGATTATTC
>JAYVUD010000149.1:0-2462 GCA_043788335.1 Chloracidobacterium sp.
CTACAACGAACTAATAAACGAACCCGATCAGGTCGGCCGCATGATCGAGAGCTTTCGCGGCTTTATCGGCGCTAACCAGATGATGGCCTACCTCGTCATGATGGCCGTCCGCCTCAAAGAACTCCACCGCGTCCTGAAACCCACCGGCTCGCTCTACCTCCACTGCGACCCCACCGCGAGCCATTATTTGAAGATTTTGTTGGATACGATATTCGGCTCTGATCGCCTGATCAATGAAATTGTATGGAAACGCTCTGATGCGCATAATGATGGCAAACAAGGCTCCACGCACTTCGGACGAATTCACGACACTCTATTGTTTTACGCTAAAGGTAAGGAGCATCAATGGAATGCTCAACACACTCCACTGCCAAAGAAAACAATTGATTCTTGGTACAGCAATGTAGAGCCAGAAACCGGACGCCGTTTCAACAAGGCTGACTTAACAGCGGCGAAAGCTGGTGGCGATACCAAATACGAATGGAAGGGGGTTCCACCGCCTGACGGTCGATATTGGGCGTACAGTCGAGAAAAAATGGAGCAAATGGATAAGGAAGGTCGTCTTGTTTATTCAGCGTCGGGTCGTCCTTACATGAAGCGCTATCTTGACGAAAGCAAAGGCGTATCTGTTCAAGATTGGTGGGATGACATCGACATGCTGCGTGGTATTCACAAAGACGGCGAACGCCTCGGCTATCCAACCCAAAAGCCCGTTGCGCTGCTTGAGCGGATCATTTCGGCGTCGTCGAACGAGGGCGATGTTGTTCTCGATCCGTTTTGCGGGTGCGGGACGACAATCGCGGCGGCGCAAAAGCTAAACCGGACCTGGATCGGCATCGACGTCACGCACCTCGCCGTCGGCCTGATGAAACTGCGGCTAAAAGATTCATTCGGAATGGTGCCTGTTGGAACGCGCTCTGCGGCTTCATCGTCCCTGAAAGGGACAAAGATAATAGCCCAGGGTAAGGCCCTTGGCCGCGACCCTGGGTATGACGACCACACACGCCCCGACCCTGAAGGGGTCGAACGAACGGCGCCGGATGTTGCTCCCCTTCAGGGAGCGAACGATGGTTTGACGACTGACCCAGGGTTTCACCCTGGGCTATTATCTTCGTCACCTTCGGCGACGGGAAACGTTCCAACCTACCGCGTCATCGGCCAGCCCGAGGATCTCGGAGGAGCAAAGGAACTCGCCGAACGCGACAAGTACGGTTTCCAATGGTGGATATTGCCTCTCATCGGAGCAAAAGCATTCGGCAGCGAAGCCGGAAGCAAGGTCGGCAAGAAAGGTGCGGACGGCGGCATCGACGGGATGTTGGTCTTTACCGACGACACCTCAGGCAAAGCCAAAAAGGTCATCGTCTCAGTCAAAGGCGGCCATAACGTCAACGTCTCGCACATCCGCGACCTCGGCCACGTCATCGAACGCGAAAACGCCGCCATCGGCGTATATCTGACCCTCGATCCGCCGACCGCCCCAATGCTAAAAGAAGCGGCCGAAAAAGGTTTCTACCACTCGCCGGGCTGGAACCGCGACTATCCGCGTTTGCAGATCCTAACCGTCGAAGATATCCTAAACGGCAAAACCGTCGATCTGCCGCCGAACATGCAAACATTCAAACAAGCCGAAAAGGTCGTCGCGGAAAAGAAAGATCAGGGAATGTTGGGGTTTGAGTAAATGAAATATGGAACGAAAACCTATCGTCATAACAAACGACGGTGATCGATTGTGGAAAGGTACATTATCGGCCGGCCGCGGTAAGGTTGCGACCTGCTAAAGTGGTTGGGTGAATCCTGAGTTTCAGTATATCCGGGTTGAGAATATCAAACTAAGCCACTGGTAGTATCGATTTACTTGTGGAAATACGTTTGATATGTAACTATCTTAGTTTTGGTACTGACGGAGATGTGAAGTTATTGACATTTGCCGGAGCGTACGGTATTTTTTTGAAATCGATATGCGGTGTTCTATACATCGCAAGTTCGTAAGTTACCATCTAAACCAGTATGGAAAGGGTTTTCATCGACAGCAATGTCCTATTTGGACGACCGGGCTTCGTCGTCGGCTTTGGCGGGGTGCTCGATCCTAGTGGTTCGGCGTTGATCTATAATTCATCACCGTCAGAGGTCGAGGCCGACAAACTCGCACTGGCATCTGACTGGGCCAACGTGGGTCGGGATATCGAAAATGCCACCAAGATCAGCACGGCGGAAGCAGAAGCAGCGAAGGGATAACCAACTCGCCCGTCCCCAACAAAACCATACTTTCGGCTCGCCAATTGCCGGGGCTATAGCTCAAAGCTCGACGGTATCTCACTTTTCTGCCGGACCGCTGCCTGACCCCGATTTCATCGAAAGGTACGAACAACTGCTACCTGGCTCGGCCGAGCGGATCATTACGATGGCCGAGAATCAGTCCTTCCACCGTCAGGGTATTGAAAATAGGGTAGTCGATGGAGATA
>JAYVUD010000150.1:0-2294 GCA_043788335.1 Chloracidobacterium sp.
GGCGACGGCAAAACCGACATCGCCGTCTGGCGCTCGGCCGACTCGTACTCCGGTGCCGGTGACAACGGTAACTGGTACATCCTCAAGTCCGGCAGCGGAAACGCCTTCCGCTCCGATCACTGGGGCCAAACGAACGATATTCCTGTGCCGGCGTTTTACAAGCACTAGGGAAATCATCTTTGGCGGGCTGTATCAATGTCTCTGTCTGTTCACATTTGAACGAGAACTCTTTTAGAACGAGGAATAGTATGAAACGCATCGAGTCGATCCCAACCTTTTTGCTTTTGGTTTTTGGTCTATTGGTATCTTTTTCGGCACCGTCTGTTTACGCACAAAACATACGAAATAATGATTACAGCCCGGACAAGGCCTTGAAGAGCAATGCTCGCGTCAATCCGTCAACGCTGGCAATGGAACTCACAATACCGCTTGGCGGATACGCGGGACGTGCCGGAAACGGGATGCCGATAGCACTCGACTACTCGTCAAAGGTCTGGGAAATGAAGAATATCGGCCTTTGGCAGTCATTCATGGGTAACACGTTGACGGGCGTAACACCGCTTTATGCCAAACGTTCGGCGGGAGGATGGACATCAAGTCTCGGGACGCCTCGAATCGATTATAAATACGATCCGTATCAGGGGAATAACCAAGAGGTCACGTATGAAGGTCAGACCTACAGTGCGGCCCCGTGGGAAAGCTCGGTTGACAATGATCTGTTCAATATCAAGCGGCTTCAGGTTCAGATGCCTGACGGCTCGACCCACGAGTTTCGTGCGAGCGATACGCCGATCGATTGCGGCAGCATCAACAGCGGATGCACGGCGGATATGACCGGAACATTCCTTTCGGTCGATGGATCGAGAATGCGTTTGGAATCGGGCTCGTCGTCGAGCGTGTTGTATATGCCGGACGGGTCTAGATATATCTTTGGAACACCCGACAACGGTACGCTTGGCACACCGGCCCACACCTTTATCGACCGCCATGGCAACAAGATGACATTTGACATGGGCAACCGGGAATGGATCGACACGATGGGCCGGGTTATCAAGGACCCGATCGCGTTCAACTGGAACGGAACACAAAATCAAACGGTCGAAAATGACGTTGCGAGGCATTTTCCGGGCTTTGGAGCCTCCGATTATGACGTAAAGTTCGGTTGGCATTATCTGCTCGATGCTAATGGCGACGATGCCCTCGAAAACACAAGCGACACTCTCCGTAATCTGAGCGACATCTATTGCAATGGCAACGCCGAATTCGCGACGACCGGTGTAAATCTGTTTACCAATGTCGAAGCCCCGGTGCGAGTCTGCGGTTCGGGAACGACATCGCAGGGACCGGCTTTTAATCCGATCGTGCTGACAAAGATCACGCTGCCGAATGATCAACGTTACGAATTCAAATACAACGTCTACGGCGAGATCACCAAGGTCATATACCCGAGCGGCGGATACGAGAGATTTGCCTACGCGGCTGTGGCACCTGTTCAGGTTGGCAGTCCGGCGTACGATCAGGCAAATCGGGGCGTCACGGACCGTTGGGTAAGTGCGACCGGAAACAGCGGCGACGAGGTACACTGGACCTATTCGGCAACGCGGGGCACGGTATCCTCACCGGCTCCATACAAGGTGCGGGTCACGGCGCCGGATACGTCATACACCGAGCAATATATAGAGGACGAACCGGATTCGAACGGAGCCTGGCGTCCGTACGGTTTCGGCAATGCAAAGACCGGCAGATCATACGAAGACAGGGTTTACGACAGCTCGACGAGCCATTATTTGCTTGCACGAAAACTTACCAACTATGAAACAACCGGCCCGCTGACAGGCGGCTATGCCGGAGCGACCCGCGATATGCGTCCGTCCAAAGAGATCGCGATCACCTTCGACCCGAACAACAGCTACGCCCTCGCGACGATGAGCGAGACGGTCTACGACACGACGGGAAATAGCGACCCGGCGTATTTTTCGTCTCTCAACGCCAAGCAGACAAAGAAATACGACTATGTCGTCGTCAGTGCGTCAACCGCCGCATCGGCAAACATCACCGCCGCCGCCGGATGGTTCTCAAGTGCGACCCCGGCGGTCGTAACCGAGATCGACTATCTGTACGACTCGAACTACAAGGCCCGCAATATTACCGGCCTCGTGACCGAAACGCGGGTCAAGGACGCCAGCGGTAACGTCAAGGCAAAGAGCCAGATAACTTATGACGAAAGCGGATACTCGCTTTCATCGACGGGCACATTGCCGACCGCGGCGTCGGGCACGTGGACCGATCCATTG
>JAYVUD010000151.1:0-5165 GCA_043788335.1 Chloracidobacterium sp.
TCTGTTAAAGACGGTGATGCTCTGATCGTCGATGGCTTTTCGGGCAGAGTGACTGTTCGACCGTCGGACGACGTCATCAAAACTGCCGCGGGTGGACCGTGTGTCCGCACTGAACCAGTGACCGCACCACAGCAAATGGACGCACCGCCCGTCACGGTCGACGGTCGGCAGATCATGATCCGGGCAAATGTCGAGCAGTTTGTATCCGCGGCTGAGATCCATCGGCAAGGTGCATCTGACATCGGCCTTTTGCGGTCTGAATACTTGTTCGGCCAGAGGCTCGACGCATTTCCGACCGAAGCTGAACAAAGCTCCGCATACCTAGCCGTCGCGACGAAAGCCGGATCCGACCGGGTAAAGATCCGGACATTCGACCTGAACGCAGAACAATTTTCATTTGTATCCGGGATACACGAGACCAATCCGTCTCTCGGCCTGCGAGCCATCCGTCTCAGTTTCGCGAATGAAGCGGCCTTTCGCGTTCAACTCCGCTCAATTCTCCGGTCGAATCTGAATGGCAATCTCGACATCGTTTTGCCGATGGTCTCGGGACCCGAGGAGATCATCAAGTCTCGGAGTTTTCTGGCGGAGGAGCGGGACAGTCTGATCGGTTCCGGAGACGACATCTGTGAACCCGGCTTTGGGGCGATGATCGAGGTGCCGTCGTCGGTTACTTTGATCGACGACATTCTCCGTGTGGTCGATTTTATTTGCCTCGGTACCAACGACCTTGTCCAATATCTCCTCGCAGTCGATCGCGACAACGCTGCCGTGGCAGGTTGGTACCAGACGCTGCACCCGGCGGTTATCAGGTCGATCCGCACGGTTTTGAAAGCGGCGGCGATGGCAAATAAACCGGCGATCGTTTGCGGCGAAATGGCCGGATCGCCATTTTATACACCACTGTTGATCGGTCTCGGAGCACGCGAGTTCAGCATGAATCTCAACGCGGTGCCGGCGGTTCGCCGGATGATCGAGGGCATCGCCTACGACGAGACCGTTGAACTCGCCCGGATAGTCGAGCAGACACACGAAAGCAGTGCTGCCGAAACTGCGATGAACCTATTCTACGAGAAAAACTGGCCACATCTTTACCACCCATCTGGAGCCCGACCCACCGATCGCCAAACCGGAACTTCTGGCCCGAAAAAATAGAAATATTGTCATTTTAGGTCTTTATATGATTGGGAACCCGTCGGTATCCGGGCTTGTTGCGGCCGTTTGCCGCGGAATGCTGAGGGATGGCGACGAGCATCCCAATCAAAAAAGCAATGATTTTCTCTCGATCACAATTACTTAGCATGGCGCTTATGCTGGTCGGTATGATGTCGTCGGCATTTGCACAAACCCAACCGGAACGCGCTAGGGCCATCGCCAGCCTGACGACGGCCGAGACCGGGCCAATAAACGCAAACAACGGTTCGCGATCCGCTGCGGCGGTTCGACCGACCGACGTTTATCGTATCGGGAATGGTGACGTTATCCGAATCGATCTGAGGGACGTTCCCGGTGTGCCGAAACTCGTTCGGGTCGATCACGATGGTACGATAGATTTTCCATTAGCCGGAGCGGACATCATTGTCTCGGGCAAAACGCTCGGCGAGGTCGAACTGATGATCTCACGCTCGCTGAAACTGGTGGAAAATGCCCGCGTCAAGGTAAACGTCCTCGATTATAACAGCCACACGATCACGGTTTGGGGGCTGGTCAGCCAGCCCGGTGATCAGCAGATCCAGCGTGACGCCGTGCCGTTTTTTGTGATCCGGGCGATGACCGGAATTGACCCGCGGGCAGACCGAGTTCGCATCACGCGTGCATCGTCCGCGGCCACAACGGAATATCTGCTGAATAGCAATGTTCTCGACGCGGAACTGATATACCCGGGCGACTCGATCGAATTTGCAAACGGCCCCAACGCCGGCAAATGAAACAATTCTTGTAACTTGAATTTAATTGTTCAACAAATTTTGTTACTATTAGGGAGCCTTGATTAGGAGTACGCCGGGCAATCGCTGTTGCTTTAACGCAAGAGAGGAAAGTCCGAACACCATAGGGCAGCGAGCCGGATAACGTCCGGGAGCCTGATCTCGGTCAGGCGACGACAAGTGCAACAGAGAGTAAACCAGCCCGCAAGGGTGATGGGTGAAAGGGTGAGGTAAGAGCTCACCGGCGTCGATGGTAACACCGGCGGCCAGGTAAACTCCTCGTGGTGCAAGATCAAATAGGGAAACGTCTAATGTGAGCGGCCCGCTCACTGTTCGCCTCGCGAGGGGCGGCGGCGTTTCCGGGTAGATCGCTCGAGCCGTCCGGTAACGGCCGGCCTAGATGAATGATTGCCATCCGTGCAAACGGGTACAAAATTCGGCTTACAGGCGTACTCCGAACCCTTGGCGATGTGCGCATATTGAATTACAGACGGAGGAACATTTTCTTTTTATGGCAAACAGAAAAGGCGTATTTATAGGGGCGTACGTCCCCAACGAACTCAAAGAGTCACTGCGACGGCGTGCCGCGTCCGAGCATCGTACGCTATCGCAGGAGATCACACGTATCCTCGTCGAAGCAGTTCACGGCCAGGGCCTGCCTGCCGGTAGCGTTGACCGTCGAAACACCACGGCGATCCCGCGACGTCGTGCGACCGACCCGCCGACCCGCCGCCGTGCCGACGATCTGCCGTACATTCCGGAAGAAGGCAGCAAATAGCCCCGAAATCATTTCTGATCTTAAGCATCACTCGTTTATTCGCGAGCGGTGCTTTTTTTAATGCTCGCCGCGTTTGCTAAAATCTTAGCTAATGAATACCAAGATCCTCGTCGCCGCTATCCTCGGCTTGCTCGCCGGACTAATAGTCGGTTTTGCCGTTGCCAACAGCATCAATCGAACCGAGATAAATAACCTCCGCGGACAGGCCGAACAAAATAAAAGGCCAGCGGCGTCGGGCACAAATCCGGCGGCTGACGGTTTCACCATCGGTGACGACGAGATCAAGGCCAAGCTAGCCGAGGCCGACGCCAATCCGGACAATTTTACATACCAGAAAAACCTCGGCAGTGCTCTTTATCGATATGCAACGATGAAGAACGATACGGGCCTGCTCGATCAATCATTTCGGATCTTGACGCGGGCCAATGCACTCGATCCGAAGGATTACGATGTGATGGTTGATCTCGGGAACGCGAATTTCGACATCGGCTATTTTAAGAAAGATGCCGCAAGTCTAAGGAAGGCACGCGAACTATATCTGAAAGCTCTCGAGACCAAACCCGGTGACGCGGACGTGCGCACGGACCTCGCTATTTCGTATTTTCTGGACACGCCGCCGGATTTTGCCCGAGCGGTCGACGAGTTTCAGAAGGCGATCAAGGTGAACCCGAAGCAGGAGCGGGCGCTCACGTTCCTGATCCAGACCTACATGCAGCTTGGAAAATGGGATGATGCCGGAAAGACTCTCGAAACGCTCAAGGCTGCCAACCCCAAAAACGATAAGGTGGCCGATCTCGCTTCGCAGATCGCCGCCAAACAGGCCGTCCCGATCAAGTAATGAGAGAATTTGCGTTCATATTGGTCGTGGCTCTGATCTTGCTGTTTTTCACGGCGATCAGATACCGCAAGCAGATCTCGGGCGTGATCGGGTTTGCCCGAATGCTCCGCGAAGCGGTCGACCCGAACCGAGCCAGAAAGTCTATCAACCAGCCCGCCGCAAAGCCTGCGGGTGAATTGGTAAATTGTAACGGATGCGGAACGTGGGTGCCGCGTGAACGGGCGATCAGGTTCGATGCCCGAACGTTTTATTGTTCGAAAGAGTGCGTGAAAATGGCGTTAGCCGAAAACTAACGAATAAAGCTCCGCAGATACCAGTTGATCATCTGCTCGCCGAACAGCATCGAGACGAACGAACCGATCCCGAGAAAGATGCCGAACGGGATCTGAGCCTGCATATCCTTTTCCTTTTGCCGCGAGATCATCGCGACACCGGCGATCGCACCGGTGAACGCCCCGATAAATATTGTCAGTATCGTCAAACGCCACCCGAGCAGTGCCCCGAGGCCCAGAAGGAGTTTCACATCGCCGAGACCCATCGCCTCGACTCCGCGGAGGCGTTTCCAAATTTCGCCGACGAGCCACAATGACCCGCCGCCGATCAGTGCTCCGAAAAGTGCACCGGCAAGGCTGACGGTCCACGCCGGATAGCCGCTGAGCAACGATATCGGCGAATATGTCGTATCGGAAAAGTAGTTTCCCGTAAATGCGATCGGATAAACCACGCGGATGATCAGCACGATGACAAAAAGCGGATACGTGATGACATTTGGCAATATCATATGGTCCGCGTCGATAAAGACCAGCGAAATCATCGTCGCCGTGAATGCCAGAGCGACAGGCAAATATGGCGTGAACCCGATCTGCCAATACACAAGAACGAAGAGGCACGCGGTGAGCAGTTCGACGGCGGGATAACGCCACGCGATCGGCTGTTTGCAGTTGCTGCATTTGCCGCCGAGTATCAGCCAGCCGAATATCGGAATATTGTGATAAAACTTGATCGCCGCCTTACAATTGGGGCAGGCCGAGTCGGTCAGCAGAGAGAGTTCGTTCGGAACGCGGTAGATGACGACGTTCAAAAAACTGCCGATCGCCGCACCGATAACGAAAACGAAAATATAACCGATAAATTCGGGTACTCCGAGAGTTGACTCAAGCGAAGCTAAGAGCGTGATGTTCATCAGATAGTTTTTCCGAGAGGTATCGAAGCGGAAAAGCAGCTTCGGACATATGATAAACGGTTCGGGCGTGAAAGGGAAGACACGACTCGATCCGGCGTGTTCCGCCTTGACCGCCGTGCCTTTACAATCCCAACTAAATTGTTTACATTCCTTGCAATTTAAAATTATGAAAAAACTAATACTCGTCTTGGTCCTGGCATTTGCCGGATCTGTATTTGGACAAAATGCGGATAGTTGGAAGGGCGTCGTCATCGACCGCACCACTCCGCAGCAGGCGATCGCCCTGCTCGGAAAGCCCGCAACGGATAAAAAGGCTCCGGTCATCGACCTCTACGTCGGACGCATTCTCTCGCCCAGTTACAAATGTAGTACAAGGAATTAATGCAGCATTTGTTAATATTGGTCAAAAACATGATGCTTTCCTTCATTTCTCTGATGTAG
>JAYVUD010000152.1:0-5880 GCA_043788335.1 Chloracidobacterium sp.
GTTTTCCGACAACTGCTGTGGCAGCCATCGCGATCGCTCCCCAAAACAGGACGCGAAACGCTCCGGTGATCATTCCCGCACCGCCGGCACGCGCGGCGACGGCCCCGAGCATAGTCAAAAAAACGAGCGAACTGACGGCAACCAGCCAGATCATCAGAGGCCCGGGCGATAGCCACGCAACGCTGAGCGGGAGTATCGCACCAATGGCAAAACTCCCCGCAGAAAATCCCGCAGCCTGCATCGGATTGGCACTGAGGGTGTCCGTAATGCCGAGTTCGTCACGTGTGTGGGCACCGAGAGCGTCGTATGCCATCAATTGTTCGGCGACTTGCAACGCCAGGTCTTTATCCAGGCCGCGTGTTTCATATATCCCGGCCAGTTCGCGAAGTTCAAATTCGGGTTCGTCTTCCAGATGCCGCCGTTCCAGGGCGATGTCGGCTTTCTCGGTATCGGCCTGCGAGTGGACCGACACATATTCGCCCGCCGCCATCGACAATGCACCGGCACAGAGCCCCGCCACTCCGGCGACCATCACCGCGTTATGGGCTTCGGACGCTGACGCACCCGCTGCCGCCGCAGACGCGACGCCGATGACCAGCGATGCCGTCGATACAATGCCGTCATTCGCCCCTAAAACAGCCGCTCGCAGCCATCCGATACGGTGCGTGCGGTGAAGTTCGTTGTGTACCATAGACGTTTTCCTGCTAAACGATAGGATAACCTATTGATGATATTTTGACGAAAGGGTCTCGCGTCCCCAACGCAGGGTTTTGGCCATCCAGGTGAGTTCGTCGAGAAAGGCGGCGACGCGTTTGTCGTACGCCGGATCCAGCAGATTGCCGTCAGCGTCGAATTTGGAACGAACGTTCGGGAATTGGAGATCGGTAAAGGTCGGCACGAGGCCGAGTTCGCGGATCATCGGCACGAGCGATTCGATCACGCGCACGCCGCCCCACGGCCCCGCCGAAACACCGACCAGTCCGACCGCCTTGTGGATGTACTCTTTGAGCAACAGGTCGATGACGCTCTTCAGGATGCCGGGATACGCGTGGTTATATTCGGGAGCGACGATGACGAGCCCGTCCGCACGGACGATAGCGTCACGCCACTCGGGAAATAAATGCCCGATCTCCGTCCCGTAATGATCGCGCGGCAGATCAAAATCACGCACGTCGAACAATTGCGTATCGATGTCCGCGTGACCGAGCATCTTATGGTGGACCCATTTTGCGACATTCTCGGTAGAACGGTCTTTGCGGTTAGTGCCCAGGAGGATGGGGATGAAGAGTTTGGTTCCGTTCATATACGACCTATTATGGGCAATTTGAAATATTTTCCAAATGCGAAATACTTAGGTATGACCTTTCCCTTGCAGTATATTTGTCGCCAGCCCCACTCTCTGCTCTTGTTCCGACGTTCGGGCATACATGATGACGCGATCGTCGAGGTCTGCCCGGCCGAGAGCGACGCCGGGATCCCCGGGATTCGCTGCCCGCTTTGCCGCTGGCGACCGCGGCGGTCGGACCGTTGGTTTTGTGCATCTATGGGCCCGCCCGAAAATTTCGTCGACGGCTGTGGCGAGCGTTGGAACACGTTCGAGACTCGCGGCGTATGCCCCGGTTGTTCGCACCACTGGGTATGGACGTCGTGCCTCGGATGCGGCCAAAAATCGCGGCACCTGGACTGGTATGAGTAGGCCTAACTGGCCTGGTTTCTATACTGCTCCAGTATCTCTCCCACCTTTTGATGGATCAGATTGACCGCCTTCAGCGGCCGGAGCATTACCTTGAACTCGGTCAGTTGGCCATCTGCGTTCCATTTGAGCATATCGACGCCGTTGACCGAAACACCGTCGATCTCGACGACAAACTCGAGCACGGCATCGTTCGCGCCAACGACTTCGCGGACGTATCGAAAGGTCTCGTTTAGAAAGACGAGATAAGCGGCCTGCAAATAAAGCTTGGTGAGTATCTTGCCGGCCTGCGGCGTGTGAACGACCGGCGAGTAAAATACGACGTCGTCTGCCAAAAGCGAGCCAAGTCCCGCGACATCACGAGACTCGATCATTCTATGCCAGGCTGCGAGCGGGTCGATCATGGGCAAGCATTTAGTCGGTATTCAACACTTGGGCGACCGTCTCTTTTCTAAGTCCGCCGTTCTTTTTCGTATATTCGGCAAGCGATATCTGCGGATCACGCCAGGCGTCGAGGTGGCCGACCTGGTGGACGCACTGGATGGTGCAGGTCGGAGCACACCATTTTTCGGTATTGTACTCACGTTTCAGGTCCTCGTGCGTATATTCGAGCAAAGGAATCCCCGGCGTTCCCCGTTGCTGCGAGCACCAGCTCACAATGCCGCCTTCGTCAACGTATAGGTAACGCGAACCGGCACGGCACCGCCATTCGTACTCGCCGCCGTCGACCAGTTCGTCCTGGAACCAATTCCAGCGGGCGTATGAGCGGGCACCCTTTGCCTTGATCTCTTTGTAGACCTCTTTTTCCCGGTCGGTCAGGCCTTTGTTGAGGCCGTCGCCGTCATGAATAATCCCGACCGTGGACGAGAACCCGAGTTCGAGTGCCCGATTGGCGATGATCAATGCTTCGTCCGGATTGGCGACGCCGCCGCCAACCACGGAGTTGATGTTGACCTTAAACTTGGCGTAATCATGCAGGTTAACCAGTTTCGAATCGAGAACCTTCAGACTCTTTTTCGAGACATCGTCCGGCGTTACGTTATCGATCGATATCTGGAGATAATCGAGGCCAGCCTCGTTAAGCTTTTTGACCTTTTCCGGCTGAAAATAATAGCCGTTCGAGATCAACCCGGCGATCATACCGTGCTCGCGAATGCGGGCAATGATCTCAAATATCTCAGGGTGCATCATCGGTTCACCGCCCGAAATGGTGATCACCGACGAGCCAAATTCCGCCAGCTTGTCGATCCGCTTGAGCATCACGTCGATCGGCACCGGATCGGACGTTTTATCAAATTCATTGCAATACGTACACGCCAGATTACAACGCCGCATCGGCACAATGTGCACCAGCACCGGGTGGCGCGTCGACGCAAACGCCTTTATCGTGTGCTTAACCCCACGCGTAAATCTACTGAAACTACTCGCCTTTGGCATACTTTATCTAATGACTAAACCCTTGATTATAGATTCTGCGGCAGATCTTTTCAAACTAAGTAAAAAGCCCCGGCAGCATATATGCGGCTGGGGCCATTGTCTGGACGTATAAATCCCGTTAGCCCGGGATGATCTGGGTATTCGCGGGCAGTTTCATATTAAACTGCGATTCCTTAATGTCGGCGTTCTTTTCAATCTTTGACAGTACAACAGTGGTCGTGTCGTCATTCAATTCAGTGATCTTAACCTGAAGCGGCATGCCGTTCGAATCGACCCACAGATCAGCGGACTTATAGCTGGTCTTTGTTTTCGGCGTCATCACTAAGTGCCAAGTCTGCACCGCTCCCGTAACCCCCTCCTGGCCGGCGTACTGGACAACGTAATTAGACTGCAACTCTGCCTTGGACATGCTCATAAATGCAAAAGCCCCGCCGGCAGCACCGCTGTTCTTGGCACTCTTGGTATTTCCACGAATAGCCTGGCCGAGTTTCGGCCGGTACAGTTGATATTCGTCGCCGATCACGACGATGCTCTCATCCTGAGGCTTGGTCCAGTCGATACGGATATACATCTTCTTGCGGCCATTTTTGGAAATGTAACTTGTCGTGCCTTCGGTCATATCGCGGCTGCCGATCTGCTCGTTAAACTTGACCATCGAGACGTTTGACCGAAAGGTGGTAAGCGTCTTGTAATTAGCATCCATTCGGTCAAGTACTTCTTTCAGCACGTTTCCGCCCTGTGCGTTTGCCGATGCCGAGCCGAAAATGCCGATAGATAAAAATAGAGCTGCCGCCACGATGCCGCCGCGAATGATGTTACTTTTCAAATTCATAAACAAAAACCTTGCAAAGACTACTGAGGTTTGACGATCGCGGACCGCGATTGGTTCGCCGGTGGATTTTTAGTTTCGAACCAGGCTCTGGGCGTTAGAAAAATGAACCCCATTATTAACAGGCAAAGTACGTCCCACTGCCACGACGCCCGCTCAAAATCCCACAAGATTATTCTTCTCGCGATCATATGACTAGTTTACAATGTGTCCGTCACGCATCTGGATGGTTCGCGAGCACACCGTCGCGGCCTCCGGATTGTGCGTGATCATAATGATCGTCTGATTAAGTTCGCGGTTCAGTTCCTTGAACATCTTCAACACGATCTCCGAATTTTCAGAATCCAAATTGCCTGTCGGTTCATCAGCGAGGATGATCGCTGGGTTATTGACGACCGCACGGGCAAGAGCGACACGCTGCTGCTCGCCACCCGATAGTTCGAGCGGCTTGTGGTTCATTTTACCCTCAAGTTGCAGCAGGCTCAGGACCTTTCGCCGATTGTCGGCGTTTCCCTTGCCGCTGCCGATATGGATCTTTTCGGCAAGCTTCAGATTGCCGTCCGCTGTCAGCGTCGGAAAAAGATTAAATCGCTGGAACACAAAGCCTATCTTACGCCGGCGAATGTCGGTCCGCTGAGCGTCCGTGACCTTTGCCAGATCCTCGCCATCGATCAGGATGCTGCCGCTGGTCGGGCTCAGTAACCCACCGAGCAAATGGAGCAGCGTCGACTTACCGCATCCGGACGGCCCCATGACGGCAACAAACTCTCCCTTTTCGACCTCAAACGAGACGCCTCGAGGTGCCGGCACCTCGACCTTTCCGATCTTGTATGATTTTGTTAGATTTTCAGCGTGTAAAATTGGACTCATCAGCTTTATTGGACCCGGGTGGCGGTTGGTTTTGCCTCAGTCGAAGCAGGTTCGGACTGCACAGCCCGGAGTTTCTCGTCAAGATCGACCTCTTCGAGATTCCACGAATTTTTCAAAATGAACGCAGACTCTTTGTACTTCTCGCCAATTGCCACATTTTCGGGCGTCTGGTACGTGAGCTTCAACGAGTACTTTTCTTTAGGTCGCGTTACCTGTATTTCGAGAGGCAGATTGGCGTAGTCGTCGGTGCTGGTCAGTTTACCCTCTTTGCCGTAAACGATATCCGACTCGATCTCGCCTTTCTGGTCAAAAATCTGCTGTCTGGCCAGGCGTATACCCCCAACTCGATCGAACCAGAACCGACGACGAATCTGCAGCGAGGTGTCGGCGACCTTGGCAAATTCGTCCAGCAGATAATAGCCGCGCATCACATTCCTCAGCGGAGATTTGGCCGGCTGGGCCGTATCCTCTTCTACCTGAAAAATAGTGCTTTGTGCGTAAACGTCCGCAGAATCCGTCGGACGAACGAGCATCGCCTCAGTAAAATGTTGGGGCCGAATATTGGCAAATGAACTAACGCCCTCCTTGATGACCTTGCCGTTATCGAGGTCCGCAGACCTTAGTTCTTTCTGTAGTTTTGAGTAATCCGCACTGTTGGTCCCTTTGACAAATTTCTTGTACTTTCCCGAACTCCCATCCTGCAACAGAGCGACCCGGAATGTGGTTCCGTCAGAGGTCATTTGAGCGACGTCTGTCTTGATCACGGGCACCATTACCTTAAGCAGGATATTTGCCGGACGTTGAACCACCACTTCGCCGTCGGCCGAGCGATAGACCTCTTTACTTCCAAATTCAGCGAAAGAATTGTCCTCGAATTTGATATACATCTTCGCCCGCAAAGAATTTACACGGGCGAACCGGTTAACCTCGCTCATCAACTCCGCCTGCGTCGATCTCTCGACCTTCAGTAACCGGGGTGTGGGATTTTCGACCTTGATACCGCAACCGGAGGACAAAAGTAAGAGCCCCGCCATAAGCAGCACCAAAAATA
>JAYVUD010000153.1:0-3293 GCA_043788335.1 Chloracidobacterium sp.
ACTGGTCGCAAACAGCAAGCTCTGTGCCGTCGCCGCGAGTTCCTTCGACACACCGATGTTGTTCTGTAGATAGAGATTAAATTGCTGGCTGATCGTGAAGATCGGGTAGAAAATGAGGATCGCACATGTTCCGAGCACCCAGAAAAGCGGAGATCGCAACGCACCGGAAAACGTCGAGCCGTCGATGCTCGTATGGGCGTCGACCGAGTCTAGAAGGTCGGGGTCGCCGTCGAAATTCAATCCGGCGTCCTGAGCACTGCTCTTTACAAAAAACACTATTGTCGGCAGAAGTAGTAACCAAACCACCAAACTCTGGATCTGTAATGCGGTTCTCCATCCATAACTTGTTATGAGCGGTGATGCTAAAAGCGGTATCAGGACGCCGCCAAAACTCGTCCCGGTCAATACGATGCCCATGGCGGTTCCACGCCGCCGACGGAACCAGTTTGCGATCAAAACGGTCTGGATCATCACTCCGACCAACCCAAGCGAAAGTCCGAGGATCGAATGTGACAGATATACGTCGATCGGTGTCGAGGCAAATGAGTAGAACAACAGTCCGCCGCCGAGCACCACCGTGCCGATGATCATCAAAAAACGCAGTCCTATCCGACCAATAAAGAGCCCGATCAGAAGGGAGAATGTTCCCGCCAACAGGAAGGTCAGGCCAGCCCCGAGGCCGGTCACAGCGTCCTTGGTTTGAACCGTAACGGTGCCCAGAGAAAGCAATTCGTCTTGGATTGGTTTATAGAAGACCGGCAACCCACCGATCGACAGACCGTTGCTTATAAGCAGAGCCAGTGACGAGATCGCGACGATGATCCATCCGTAAAAGATACGATTCTTTTTCGAAAAACTCATTTAACAAATCTTATCGGTCAAATCAGGGGCAGTCTACCCATCGTACTCGAGAACCAACGTTTCCCAACCCGCGATCACAACAAAGCCTAAGCTCACTCTACGGCTATTTGCTTGGAACCGATCCTAGAATGAGATCCTGGAGGTCAGAGTCGATGGTTTTCGTCGGCAGCGTTATCTGGCCGCCGCCGACGAAAACGATCATCCAGATATCTGGAAACTTTAAGATCTTGTCGATAGATCTCCAGGTGAACTCGCTCTTTCCCGAATCGGTCTCGATATATATCGTCGTGTCCGTGAACCGGAAGAGTGCTGTCGGCGTCTCCATTCGACGAAATTTCGCCATCGAGATACCCAGCAGCCGAAAATAAGCAAAGGCCAACATCGATGTGAGGATCACAAAAATGGTCGTCATCGAACCAATAACCCAGGATCGTTCTCCTGTCAGGAGGAGATACGAGCAGGCACCACCGACCACGGCCAAAGCCCCAAACGAAAACGGGCCAACGATGGCTACCCAATAGCGAAATATTGCCGAACGGATCAATTCCGGCGTGTATTCGACAGTGACCTCGCGGTCAAAATGACCAACCGGCCCGAGATCGCCCGTCATGATGTCCCAATGTCCCGGCGATACTGCATTCCGCTCCACGAGATCTTGTGTACAGCTTCGTAGGTGGCAGTGATGGCCGCCGGGAGGTCGACTCCGACAGCTGTAACGCCGAGGACGCGGCCGCCGTTGGTGATGGCGTGGCCCTCGCTGTCGACCGATGTGCCTGCATGAAAAATTTCCACATTCGGAACCGCAGCGGCGGCGGCGAGGCCGGATATCGGGTCGCCCGTCCGTGGTTTCAAAGGGTAGCCCTCGGCCGCGAGGACGACGCAGGCCGAGTTGCCAGCGTGCCACGCTATATCGAGGCCGGCGAGTGCGGTCGACGGCTCCTCGGCCTCTCGGTGCGGAATACCGGGGGCGGCATTGATCATATCGGCCGTGCTGTGAAAACTATCGAGCATCGCCGAACAGATATCCACGAGATCCGTGTCCAGTCGGACGAGGATCGCCTGGGTCTCAGGGTCGCCGAAGCGGACGTTGTATTCGAGCAGTTTCGGGCCGCTAGCGGTCAGCATCAGGCCCAAAAACAGGATGCCGCGATACCGGAACCCCTCGCGGATGCAGCCGTGGAGCGTCGGGCGGATGATCTTGTCGGTGATCTCCTGCATCTGATCATCGGTGAGCAGGCCGCTGTTGGTGATCGTGCCCATTCCGCCGGTGTTTGGACCTGTGTCGCCGTCGCCGATTCGCTTATGGTCCCGGACCGCCGGCATTAGGGCAAATTGCTCGCCGTCGACGAACATCAGCAGAGAGACTTCGCGGCCGGTCAGGCATTCTTCGAGAACTATCTTTTCGGCCGCAGCGGTGCCGACGAGATTGGCCATTTCGTTGATGGCGGTGACTGCCTCGGCACGGTTTTGGGCAACGATCACGCCCTTGCCGGCGGCGAGGCCGTCGGCTTTGACCACGACAGGATTATCGACGCCGCCGAAATCGCCGCTTTCGAGCTCGAGGATCGCAAATGCCGGCGAGTGCGACGTCGTAAATTTTGCTGTCGGCACGCCGTGGCGCGACATAAAGTCCTTAGCAAACGATTTGCTGGCTTCGAGTTTGGCTGCCTCGCGGCACGGGCCGATGATACGCATGCCGCGGGATTCAAATTCGTCGACGATCCCCAGTGCGAGAGCCGTCTCGCCGCCGACGAACGTCATATCGACCGCGTTTGCCGCCGCAAACTCGGCCAAAGCGTGAATGTCGTCGGGCATGATCGGCACACACTCGGCAACCTGAGCGATGCCGGCGTTGCCGTTCGCACAGAAAAGTCGTGTAACTTTTGGGCTTTTCCTAAACGCACGGCAGATCGCGTGTTCGCGTCCGCCCGATCCGATCACTAAGACGTTCATAACAATATATTAACCATACAAAAGGCCCGCTTATGCCGCTTGACACTCGAATTTCTACGATGTAAGGTCAGGACATAAGCTCATGGTTTTAATCGAAACATTTACGGCTTCTCTCAACTGTAAAATCTACTACATTCGTACCAGATATCTAAAATGAGCGCGATCCGAAGCTGGAGTTTATCGGTTATGTCAGATGACAATGTTGGTGGAGCCACGGAGGTCGAATCGTCAATCGGCGATTCGTGGGCCGAGTTCGCGGATATGCCGATCTTGTGCATCGATTGTTCGTGTGAATTTATCTGGACAGCGGGCGAACAGACTTTTTTTCGCGACAAGCACCTGCAGAATCCACCCAAGAGATGTAAAGCCTGTAAAAAAATGAAGAATGAGCGGCTCGCGGCGGTCGAAGCGGCCCAAACGACGGGCATCAAACAACGCGTCGTAGTCACGGCCAAATGTGCCCGCTGTGCGGTTGTCAC
>JAYVUD010000154.1:0-2975 GCA_043788335.1 Chloracidobacterium sp.
TGACGGTGCTGAACCCACGGGACTACGCCGATCATCACTTTCTGTTTCATCTGCTGCAGATACCGTTTCTGTGGTTTTTCGAGCCGGTGACGGCCGCCAAGATCTCGACGATCTTTTACGGAACGCTGGCGATATTTTCGATCTATTGGCTGATCTTCCGTTACGGCATCAAGCACCAGTTGATCTGGCTGGCGGCGATCCTGACGTGTGCGAACGCCTTTTTTTACCGGATGAATATGGGCAAGGCCCCGCCGCTGACGATCATCATCACGGTGCTCGGCATCCATCTGCTGTTTCAGCGAAAATATGTCTGGCTGCTGCCGCTGATGTTTGCGTTTGTGTGGACGTACAGTCTGTTTCCGCTACTCTGGTTTGCCGCGATCATCTGGACGATCATCATCGGGTGGAACGAGCGCCGCTTCGAATGGCGTCCGTTCGCATACACGTCGGCCGGGATGCTCCTCGGTAATGTCATCAACCCTTATTTTCCAAATAATCTTTATTTGTTTGCCGAGCATTTCCTAGAGAAATTTAAGGTCGGCAGCGATTTTGTCGTCGCAGTCGGCGGCGAATGGTATCCGTACAGTGGGCAGGAATTGCTGACCGATTTTCCCATCGCGATGGCGGCGATGCTCATCGGGTACATACTTTTTGTTCCTCGCGGCAGCAAACTGCCGGAAAAGGCGACGTTTTTCCTGGCGTTCGTCTCGCTCTTGCTCGCGTCGCAGTTTCGCTCGAAACGTTTTGCCGAGTATTTTCCGCCGTTTGCCGTACTCTTTGCGGCGTTTAGCTGGGATGCGTTTACGGCTCCAAAAACTTTGGTACTGCCGGCGGAATTTTCTCGTGACATTGAAAATTATCTGGATTTCGAAAAGCCGACCGAGCGGCAGGCGATCCACAAGGCATGGCGGCAGATCGCCGTTTGGGCGATCGGAATATTGTTATGCGGATGGTGGCTCGTAAACATGGTCGGCATTAGCAAGTTTGGGCTCGATTTTGGCGGAATGGCGGGCAGCATTAAATCCAACGACGCCAACGATCGATACCGCCGTGCGATGGAGTGGGCGACCGCACTCGACGCGACCGGAGCCGACAATATCCCGAAGGGCGACCGGATCTACAACACGAACTGGGACAAGTTTCCAAAGCTGTTTTTCTTCGACACCAAGCACACGTACGTTTACGGGCTCGACCCCAACTACCTTTATTCGACCGACCATGACCGATTTAAGCTGCTCGAGGACATAAATAACGGCAAGGTCGAGGACCCGGGTCCGATCATTCGCGATAGGTTTGGGGCGAATTGGGTCTTTACCGACGCCAAGGACAACACAGATCTCGTCGCAAAACTGCTCGACAGCGGTTGGGGCGAGATGGCGTACGAGGACGACGAATCACGCATTATCAAGATCCGTGCCCAAAAAGGCGAGCGGTTCGACGCCGCCAAAGACCAGGAACCGGAAACGCCCGAGGAGAAAAAGATACTCGACGACGAGGACAAAAAGGCCGGTGCGAACGATCTCGTCAATGACGATGAGGATAACGGAAATTAACCGGATATGCTGAAAAATGTTTGGATAAAGATCTCGGCGGCCGCTATTTTTAGTCTGTTTACGTTTGCCTGCGGGGCCAATGAGGGCATCCTGAAGTCGGGCAAGGCGGACCCAAATGCAGCGAATGCCGTACGCCAAATTCCGACTATCGAACGAGACATCGCCGATATGGCGACGGCGGACTTTGCACTGATCTTTGTACTCCGACGAAAGGACGGCGGTAAAATGGACGCGGCGGACCGAACGGTGATACGAGAGGCAACAACGGGTGCCAACCGGCGGGTCGGTTCTGATAGTGACACGGCGTTTGTGATCGGCACAAATCAGCCGATCACACCCGAGAATATGGCCAGACTCAGCGAGAGATTCGCAATTCAGCTCATTTCGTCGCCGCCCGCCGCGTCGCCGGCGAACTCGGCAAACGTTACCAAGTAGAACGGAAAATTTGGCATATGCCCATTAATAAATTACCCGAAGACGATACACAGTCAACCAAGCGAAAGATCCGTGAAAGGCGGCAATCGGCTCGACGCGTTTTTCTCGATCCGTCGTCGCCGTCTGTGCGGTCGATCATCCGCGTGGTAATAATCACGGCTATCCTGCTGTCGCTCGGCAGCTATCTGCAAAATCTAATCGCGTCGCTGACGAGTCTGTTTTTTCTGGTCGTGCTGTCGGTTTTTTTCGCGTACCTGATCGACCCGTTGGTTCGCGGCATACGCAGCCCATTCAAACGGCATAAGATGGAATGGCTGATGCCGCGGCCGATCGCCATTTTGGTCGCATACATCGTTGTGTTTACGATCGTCGGCCTGGCGATCGCAAACATCGCTCCGGGTGTCGTAGAGCAGGCAAAGGAGTTTGGAACGAATCTGCCTACTTATGGAAACGCGGCCCGCGAGCGGATGAATGAACTCAATCGCCGATTTGACCGGCTCAGGATCCCGGACGAGGTACAGGCCGAACTTAACAAAAAAGTGACCGATCTCGGCAGTGATATTACCTCGGCGGTCGGCGGATTTGTCCTTTTTTCGGTGACATTTGTGCCGTGGCTGATCCTGATACCGGTCTTGGCGTTCTTTTTCCTAAAGGACGTCAATCTGTTTCGGCTGACGGTGCTGCGTTCGTTCCCTGCCGGCCGTTGGCGGCTACGAGCCGAGATGGTCCTGCAGGACGTCAACACCACGCTTGCGGCCTACACGCGGGCGCAGATCATATCGTGCCTCGTTATCGGGACGATCTGCACCATTGGGTTTTATGTTATCGGCCTCAAGTACGCATTGCTGCTGGGAATCTTAGCGGCAACGCTCGAGTTTGTACCGCTGATCGGGCCGGCGATCGTCGGGTTGACGGTTATCCTGACCGCTGTCTTTTCAGATGACCCGTGGAAAGGTTTGTACGTCGCGATCTTTTTGATCGTACTGC
>JAYVUD010000155.1:0-19127 GCA_043788335.1 Chloracidobacterium sp.
AAAAAGTATGAACGGATAATGAAGTACCTTTTTTTATACTAAACAGTGACTATCCGAATTTATGCAATACTGCGTTTGACGCTGAACCATTACAGATCATTATGTCAAGGAAACGCTGAAATTGAGAAAGTATGTTCGCTACGTTGACGATTTTTCCCTATTCAGCGACGATCACGCACGATTGCGTGAAGCTAGAAAGCAGGTCGAAGAACAACTAGCCGCATCGCGTTTGATGATCCATCCGGTCAAGAGTCAGCTCTTTGAAACTGGCCACGGTGCCAATTTTGTCGGTTTCCGCATACTCCCGGATCGCATCAGGGTTAGGTCGCAAAACCTGCAGCGAACGCGGAAACGGTTTCGCACAATGCAGAACGAATATCTACTCGGCAAGGTTGAATTTGCAAAGATCGGCGAACGCCTGCAAAGTTGGGCCGCACATTTGGCACACGGCGACACATTCCGGCTACGTACAAAAATTTTCTCGGGTCTCGTTTTTACGAGAGCGTGAAAACGGGCGTTCGTTCGAAAACGGGTGCTTCGCGGCGGTTCGTGGAACAACAACGGTAACAACACCCGCTCCGCCAATCGCAACAGGAACGATACGACAAATCGTAACAACAACATCGGTTTCCGTCTCGTTGCCCGCCCCAAGACTCCTTAATTGCCGGAATTGGCGAAAGGAATTTCCGCCGAGCGTGTGTAAGAGAGTCCAGAGCGTGCGTCCGGTGATGTTCGCGAGAACATCCGAAAATAAAAGCGGGCCGGGCGGTTTGGTAGCCACCGGCGAAGAACCGTCCAGCCCGGCAATTTAGTATGGAGGAGCCAGGACCCCCGAGCTTTTGCCCTAGAAGGTATGCGATGGTGCGGGGGCAGTTCAAGCCGAGGAACTGCGGGCCGGTTTGATAAGATTGACGGGCAATGAATTGGTGATCTTTGATCTCCAGCATTTTGAGAGGCGTGACCTATGAAAACAAGGACTCTTAGTGTTTTAGTTGTTCTGCTGTTTATCGGCGCCATTTTGGCGTTTGCACATACCGGCCGGCAACTCGAACGTCAGGACGCCACCAAGTCGGCAAAACGGATGGAGCTGGTCATCGGTAACGGCAATTACTTGACCAGAAATGTGGTGGTGAAGTTTGTTGATGTATCATTACGATAGTTTTTAGATGGATCTTATTTTTGCATAGGAGCAGTTTTTCCAATATGAAACAGGCTACCGGATTCGTTCTCCTCGTTTTTTGCACGCTGTTGATCGCGATCAGTGTCTCGGCCCAGGATGACCCGCAGACGCGCTCGATCACCTCTGACGACTTTGTCAAAGACCGGCCCGCCGGTGTCAAGCCGACCGCCCCGGGCCCACGGCGTCCGCCTCTCGCGAGACGCAGATCTGTCACGTATAAATTTGTCCGAAAAGATCAAAATGCGGTGCGATGGCGAACGGACGCAAGCCGGCCTAGGCCGCCAAAGCCGGGCCCGGCCGCCAAGGTGGTGACCCACGACATCGGCGTGACAATGTGGAAAATGCGGCGGCCGCTAAGTTCGGACGTCGGCGTCAAACTGCCTGTGACGGTAAACAAATCGGTTGAGTGGTGGACCGCTGAGCGGGTACCGGTCACATCGGACTTTCAGGCCGGAGACAAGGTCCGCATCGGCATCGAATCGCCGACCGCCGGGTACCTTTATGTCGTCAACGTCGAACTTTCCTCGGGCGGCGGCTATGGCGAACCTCGGCTCATCTTTCCCGACCCGGTAGCTCAACCCAATTTTGTCGGCCCCGGGATGCTGGTCGATATTCCCGATCAAAAAGAATCGCACCCGTATTTCGATATCAATCCTAAGAGCGCCAATTACGCCGGTGAGTTATTGGTCGTCATCATCTCGCCGACACGGCTCGATATTAAGTCCGACAGCAAAAACAGGATCATCGGCATCGACACTATCGTCGATTTCGAAGCCAGCCTCAACGTTCACGTTTTCAGTAGTGACGACAGTGAGAATAAGGTTTACTCAGATGCCGAAGCCCAAGCCACCTGTGGGTCTCGAACCAGGGAACTCGAGCGCCAAAGCACGGCCACGAAACCCTGCGGGTCCGCCTCTCGCGAACTCACCCGCGACGAACCGCCACCGCAGTCGATCTACCGCGTAAGTAAATACGAGGGAACCCCGGCGATCGCGTTTATTAAGCTCAACGTGCGAAACTGACGTTAGATCGCGGTACTTCGATCTGCGAGAAAAGGGGCACGGGCGAGCCGACCGTGCCGTTTCCTAATACCACGTTGAGTGCCGCGACGTTTTTCTTAAGTCAGGTCAATATCCGTTTACCCGGGACAGTTCGAGAGCGTCGTACGTGATCGTAATCAGATAGGTAATGTTAATGAGGTAGGCCCGGTTATCGGCACTTCGCGGGCATTGTGTGCAATTGATCAATCGGGTTCCAACCTTCATTCCTATCGTTTACTTCAAAGAATTCATACCCGGTGGTGCAGATCGGTGCCAGATTTGGCGGAGAAGCGATCTAACGGCGAAATTGACCACCTCTTTCGTGTTAAAATCGCTAGATCACCCTGCATGGATTTTGGTTTTTTGGTTGACGGTAATGTTTCTTACGGGATCGGCACCATTTTTCGAGGGGACGCAAAAGACTCGGACGGGATTGGCATTATGTATAGACTACGGCAGGGAAAAGGGCGGACGCGGACAATGAAAGACACTTTGGTCCTGATGGTGATCGTGTTGACGCTGGCATTTGGCGTCAACCTGGCCGGCCAGTCGCCGGCGGTAACGCCTACCCCGTCTCCCGAACCAACCGATCCTACGGAAAAATTGTTTGCCGAGGGCAATGACTTGTTTGATCAGGGCACGGTCGAATCGCTCGTCGCAGCCCGTGCAAAATTCGACGCGATGAAACTTGTCTGTGAACAGCGAAATGACGACGATTGCCGAGCGTCAGCGTTGTTCTTTCTCGGCCGGACAGTTCAACTGCTCGGTGAATACGACAATGCCCTGGCGATCTATCGCGACGTTCTCGTTCTGTCTCGAAAACTTAAGAATGCTCAGTACGAATTAATATCGCTGAACAATATGGGCCTCATCTATTCGACCACCGGGGACACACGCAAAGCGGTCGAACTCTTTGAGGAGGCGTTAAAGGTAAATCAGATCGTCCATAACGCTATGATCGAGGGCACGATCCTTAACAATCTTGGCAAGGCCTACATCGAAGTCGGTGACGGGCCGAAAGCGATAGATCTTCTCGAGCGGGCTTACAAGATCTGCTCCGACGGCGGATTCATTGATTGTGCGTCAAACGCCTTGATAAATCTCGGTGCAGACCGTTACCAGGTGGGCGACAACCGCAAAGCACTTGATTTTTTCAACCGGGCGCTCGAACTTAACAGCAAGTCCATTGATAAACGAACACAGGCAACTGTACTTGCGAACATTGGAAAGATATATGCCGATCTTGATGATTTTCAGAACGCGGACGCCAGTCTGACAAAAGCTCTCGCCATCGCCCAATCGACCGGATTCAAGCAGGTCGAGGCCGCTGCTCTGAACAGCCTCGGCGAGATTCGCGGCAGACGCGGCATGTGGGCCGAGGCGATCGATTTTTTCAACCGATCCCTTATAGTCAGCAGGGCCGACGGTGCAATGGGATACGAGGCAACAACGCTTTTAAACCTAGCCAATGCATATCTCCGCACGGGCGACAATCGAAAAGCGATCGAATATATCGAGCCCGCGATCCAGATCGCCAGCCGCTTCGAAATTGGCGATCTTAAGTTGCTGCTGTTGGCGATCCGCGGCATGGCTCAAATGAATATCGGGGAACCCGAAAATGCCCTCGCTTCGGCGGGGCAGGCAGAGAGTGCTCTTGCGGCCGTCACCGACCGGAGCATCAAGGCGAACGCGACGTATTTTATCGGCGTTACCTATGCCCAGCTCGGAGAAACGCAGCGGGCACTCGATTTGCTTGGCCAGTCCGTCGAGCTTTCGCGAAGCATCAGCGATCAGAGCTTGCTTGCGTCCGTGCTCAACTATTTGGGACTTCTAAACCTCCAACTCGGCAAAACCTCACTCGCGATCGCCAATGCCAACGCCGGATTGGCCATTGCCGATACCGCCCAGGATAAGCCAAATCAGGCGTTGTCAAATATCGTACTCGGCAGGGCCTACTCGGGGTCCGACCCGAAAAGAGCTTTGGAATATTTCGAAAACGGTTTGCATATCGCCGAGTCGGCCGGATCCAAGAGTTTGCAGGCATACGCACTTTCCCGGATCGGCGAGGTCTATTTTATCCTCGGCCAGCCGCAGCGGACGGTCGAATACCTCAACCTCGCCTTGCCGATCGAACGGGAAGTGGGCGACAAATTGAACCTGATATCGAGCCTCAATCTGAGAGGTCTCGTCTACTCGACTTTCGGACAACCGGATAAGGCTCTCGAATTTGCTGAGCAAGCACTATCGATCGCCCGGGCGTTGAAGAGCAAAGGCGGCGAGGCGATCGTCTTAAACACGCTCGCGAAGATCTATTTATCAATGGACAAGCGGGAAAAGACCATTGAATTGGCTACCGACGCGCTAAAGCTGGCCCGGTCCGTCGGTGATCGAAGCACGGAGGCGGGCTCACTCAGTTTGCTCGGCGTATCATTTCAGATGACAGGCGAGTCTGAAAAAGCTATCGACAATTTCAACCGGATGGCGACGATCTGCGACGAGATCGGCGATCGTAGCGGCGAGATCCTTGCCTTTAGTAATATCGGCTACCATTATTGGAAAGCAGGAGATAATCAAAAGGCGATCGAGTATTTTAACCGGGCTCTGGTCATCAATACGGGCGTCAAGTTTCGCGGCGGACAGGCGTTATTGGCCAGCAATATGATGGTTCTGATGAGTGAGATGGGAAACCCGGGTGCAGCGGTCTATTTTGGCAAGCAGGCGGTCAACATATATCAGGAGTACCGTACCTCGCTGCGAACTGTCGACGACGTGCTGCAAAAATCTTTTGCAAAATCGGTCGAAAGTACATACCGGATCCTCGCAGACATCCTGATCGCAAAGGGGCGGATCTCCGAGGCCGAACAGGTGCTCGCAATGCTCAAGGAGGAGGAGGCATTCACATTTCTGCGTCGCGAGGACAAGGTGGCTCGCAACCTGATGCAAACGGCGTCGCTCACCGCCAAGGAACGTGAGGCTCTGACGCGGTACGACGCGTTAGGCGACAGAATAACGCTGATCGGCAAGGAACTGAACGATCTGGAGCGTGAACGCACGAAATACGATGACGGTAAGTTCCCAAATCAGGCACGATACGACGAACTCAAAGCCGAAGCCGCCGACGCAAGAGTCGCGTTTCAGAAATTTCTCGATGAGCTCAAGGTCAAATTCGGCCAGCGTGACGAGCGAGTGGCGGCGGTCGACTCGTCGATTCAAAACACACTTCGCCGCTTGAAAGCGACCCGCACAGCAGTTGTGTCGACCATCGTCGGTGAGGGCCGACTTAATCTGATCGTCACGACCGCCGGTGTGCAGCGTGCACACACCGTCGATATCTCGGAAAAGGAAATTAATTCGCTTGTCGCCGAATTCAGGCAGGCATTGACCAACCCGAAAGTAGATCCGCGACCCTCGGGGCAAAAACTATACGACGTATTGGTCAAGCCGATCGAGGGCGACCTCAAGGGCGTCGACGCCGACACCATTCTGTGGAGCCTCGACGGAACACTGCGGTACATCCCGACGGCCGCTCTTTGGGATAAGGAAAAAGGATATCTTGCGGAGAGATTCGCGAGCGTCATTCTCACGCTAGCGAGCCGCGAAACGCTCACTTTACCGGTGACAGGAAAACAAAACTGGCAGGCTCTCGGGGTCGGCGTATCAAAGGCTACCGAGGGATTTGTCGCCCTTAAGGCCGTGCCCGACGAACTCGATTGCATTATTACAGACGCCCAGTCCAGCACCGTCTCGCTAAAACCGCTCTGTCGCAGCGGCGTTGTCAACGGCAAGAAGTTGCTCGACGAAAAGTTTACACGTGCGGCGTTCGAAAACGCCATTGGCAGATACCCACTCGTCCATATCGCCAGTCATTTCAGCCTTAACCCGGGCAACGACATGAATTCGTTTCTCCTGCTCGGCGGCGGTGAACCGAAACGGTTCACGGTCGAAGACCTTCGCGGCCTGTCTCTGACCGACGTTGAGTTGATGGTTCTATCGGCCTGCAACACGGCGACGCCCGGTGGTGAACAGCAGAACGGCGTCGAGATCGAACAATTTGGTGCCGTGGCACAAAAACATGGAGCAAAAGCCGTGATGGCGACGCTCTGGTCCGTGATGGACGATTCGACACGCGAATGGATGGTCAAATTCTATGAGACCTATGAGAAACAGGATATGTCCAAAGCCGAAGCAATGCGGCAAACACAGGTCGCCATGATGTATGGCAAATACAAACCTGCCGAGAAAAATACCCGTCGCAGTCCCGATTCATTTACGCTGACCGACGAATCTTTGCCGGTATTCAAAGAGGACGCAAACGCTCCGTATTCGCACCCGTATTACTGGTCCCCATTCGTTTTGTTCGGTAACTGGAAATGATTTGACGAGGCAGACATGAAAATCTGACCGGCTTTGCCTTTGCGTTGAAACGCGTTAGCTTGTCATTTGCTTCCGAAATGCTTGACAATTGGCTGTCAAAGCCTAAAATGCAGATATCTACTGGATATTATATGAGTCCACACGGCTGTGCTTTAATTCAACCGCTATGGATATGTGTTGCCGAAAACACAACCAAGTTTGTCCGATCAGTCGCGCGGCAGGCAAATTCCACTTTTTGATCCAAGCTGGCCGGCCAATCGATAATGAGAGATCTTAATGCGGAATCCTTTGAGAAACTTCTTGACCGTCTGGACCCCAGCGGGGAACAGGCGGGCCGCAAGTACGAAGATCTTCGGCTAAAGATATTGAAGTTCCTGCTCTGGCAGGGTTCCCCTCACTCATATGCGGAGGGACTCGTCGACACGACCATCGACCGGATAGCATCGAAGATCAGTGATGGAGAATTAGTTGAGAATATCAACGCGTACGCGGTGGCGGTCGCCCGCTTTGTATGGCTTGAGTTCAGCCGAAAGCACAAAGAGGATCCGACTGACGATTTTACCGGTGCAGGCGATGCGAGTTTCGACGACATTCACGACAGTGATGACCCGCGGATGGGATGCCTGAACAGATGCCTTTCGCACCTCGGTACGACAGCGGGCGACCGGCAGTTGATCGTCGGTTACTACGACACGGACAGCGGAGCCAAGGTCAAGGAAGTTCGCCGGAAACTGGCGGAATCGCTGGGCATCGAACAGAATGCTCTCCGGGTGCGAGCTTGCCGTCTGCGGACCCGACTCGAATCTTGTATCACCGATTGCGTCGGCGATGTAACAAAAACGCCCGGAACGGACACTAGAGATCAGGGGGCAAGGATTTAATGACTGATCGTCCAAACAAAGCAAATTTGACCGACGCCGTTCGTTACCTGAATGACGAAATGTCATCCGACGAGCGCGAGAGTTTTGAAACGAGGTATTTCGCCGACGAAGATCTGTTCTTCACGGTTGTCGCCGCCGAGGACGACCTCGTCGATCGGTACGTTGCCGGCACGATGTCCCCGGCCGAAACAGCCGTTTTCGAGCGGAGCCTGGACCGTTTCCCGGGCCGCCGAGATAAAATGCGTAACGCCGGCGTGCTGGCCGAGTTTATCGTCGCCGAGAAAAGCCTAGGTTCTCGACCAATTGATAACGCTGACGTTTCGGCCGGACTATGGACAAGGATCGTTGAGTTCTTTACCTTTCGCACGCCGATTGCCTGCTATGCGTTTGCCGGTTTGGCGGTGATGCTCTTTGTGGCAACTTCGTTCTTACTTTTGTCTAACCGAAGCCTTAGTGACGAAAATGCCAGGCTCCAGGCCAACGCCGGAGACTCGACGGAATGGAAAACGAACGAAGCGAGGCTCAAAGGCGAACTGAGTGCCGCTGAGGTCCGCGAAGCCGAGCTCAACAAGCGTCTCAGCGGCGAAAGCGAAGTAAAAGATGGCGTCACGTCGGATCTCGTAAATGAACGGGCATCGCGAAAACAACTCGAGACAGAGGTCGCCAAACTCCGCAGGTCGCCCGAGGATCTGCCACCGTCGAAAGCTCCGAGCCAGCTCGTGCCGACCGTTGCCCTCGGAAAGGACGGATCCGGCGCCGGAAATCTCTCTCCGACGGTAAGGTTCGACCATTCGGCAAAGCAGATCGCCATTGTGATCGGTTTGCCGGATTCGGCCGAGGCGGGTGAGCAGATGACGTATTCTCTTAACGGTCTCAAGGCGGCAGGTAGCTTGACGGCACGCTCAGATCAGAAAGGGTCGAAATACGCGACCGTAAACATCGCGGCGGCCGATCTAAGGGCCGGCGCCAACAAGATAGAGCTGTTTAATAAAACCGGTGCTAAGGTCGCGGCCCACTCGTTCAGCGTGGAAAAGTAACGTGTCGAAATGGAAACGCCGCGACCAAGGATCAGCACGCAAATTGGCACAGACTGCTAATTTCGTCGGCATATGTAATGAAATTGACGATTGCGTCACAAGAGTATGTAGGTAGCCGCTCCGCCAAAACCGTGGCAGTGCGGCACCACATCAAAGTCGAAGATGAAAATTTTGGAGGATAAGATGATGTCAGAAATATTTGATCGGTCCCGCAGAAACACCAATCGGCACAATACCGGCGGTGCAGCGTTACGGACGCGTTTGTTCACGTTTGCTCTATTGACCGCACTTGTGTGGGGAGCGATTCCATCGGCAGTGACGGGGCAAACCGACAGCGATCCGAGAAACGCCAAATCGGGTATGCCGCTTGCGTCAGCGAGCTTTGCCAATAAAATGGCTTCGAAAATGTCACTCGGCTCGTACTCGGAGTTGATGGCGAACACGACCAATAGGGTCAAGAGTAAGGCAGCTGCGGCAGGTGGTTCGGTCACGTACGCTATCCTTAACGTCGAGTTCAAGACGCCCGCCGCCCGCAAGGCCGTCTTCACGGATCTCAAGGCCTCGACCATTCAGAACGCATTCGTCCTGACGGTCATCGATCAGTTTGCCGACGTTTTTGTCAGTAGCAAACAGGCTTGGGACGCGATATCGCAGAATCCCGGCGTCCTGCGAACCGAGGAAGCGGCCCGTGTGACCCCGCCTCCGCCGCAACCGGGAACAACGGCCGGCCTCGTATCGCAAGCGGTCCCCGAGTCGATCATCCGCGGTGGTTATAAAGGGTTGACGGGCAAAAACGTCAATGTCGCGATCCTCGACACAGGTATTGATTTTCGCCATCCGGATTTTGCTACGACAGATGGAACCGGCCGAACGGTTTCGCGATTGAAGTACCTCTGGGACACATCCCTCGAATACCGGCCCGGCCGCGGAACACCGGCGCCGTTCAAGTACCCGAACGGAGCATCGATCGGAACGCTGTTTACCAAGGACCAGCTCACGACTGAGCTCCGTGCCGCCACGGCTTCGATACCGGCGACCGACACTGACGGCCATGGCACCGCATGTGCAAGCATCGCGGCCGGTAACGGTCGTGCGGACAAGATGGCCGGCGGCCTGAACCGTGCGGCAGTAAATGGCGTCGCCCCGGACGCGGACATAATCGGCGTCCGGATGGGTTCCGAGGACAGTAGTTTTGCAAACTCCTTTATGCTCGGAGCGATCATGGAGTGGCTTGACGGCGTAGCCGGAACCCAGCCGCTCGTCGTTTCGGGCAGCTTTGGCGGCCATTATACGGCACATGACGGACAGACCGTCTATGAGCGGCAGCTAAACAGCCGCTTTCCTTTGACCAAGGCGTCGCGAGCGATCGTCTTTGCGGCGGGCAATGAGGGCAGCGACCGCATCCACGCCAAATTAGTGTTCGGTGCCGACGAAAAGCTCGTCACGTGGACCGCGGCTGAGGAGACGCAGATCAATGTCTACTTCAACTCGAGCGACGTTTATCAGATATTTGGCACTAACGTGACCAAGATAACCAAGGATAATACGTTCATCCAACTAAACCCGATCACGAACCAGTACCACGCGAGAATCTCGGTGCCGGCGGGCTACGGTGCACTCTGGTTGAAAAACGGCCAGGGAAAACCGAGCGAGGCGGATCTGTACTTTTCCGATCGGTCGCTTGGCAAATTTACCGAAGAGTATGCCAGCTACAACAGCCTCGTCGGTACGCCCGGAACGACGAGCAACGCGATCACCATCGGCAGCTACGACTGGAATGACACGTTCAGCGTTGGCGGCCGGACGGTGAGCTTTAACGACTCGTGCGGAAAGCCGATCGAGATCGGCTGGCTGTCCTGCTACTCGAGCCCCGGCCCGCGTCGCGGTTCGACTGCGAGTCCGCTGGTCGTCAAGCCTGAGATCGTCTCACCGGGTGAGTATTACCCGTCCGCGAACGCCAAGGTCAATGGAGCACCGGCCGGTTGGGGCAGCATCGCCGGATACACTGATACGACGGGCAACTATCGCCGTATGAACGGTACCAGTGCCGCCACGCCATATACCGCTGGTGTCATCGCTCTGTTGTTCCAGAAAAAGCCGACGCTTACGCTCGGACGTCTGCGTGAACTGCTGAAACTGAACGTCAGCAAAACCGGGCTCAATCCGATGGCGTCGTCTCTGCCGAATAACAACTGGGGCTACGGTAAACTCGATCTCGCGGCGATCGACCGTATCTTTGCCGCACTCGACAAGCCATAGGACGAATGACATCATCTTGGGAGCCGTAGACGGCGTTGAAAGGCGGCATCTGCGGCTCTCCTAACATCCAAAACCGACAGCGAGGAATCGGAGGCAAACATGAGATCTAAGAACATTAGTCAGCTAATGACATTCATCGCCCTGACGGCTGTGATCGCCTCCGTTCCGTTTTCAACGGCGGCCCAAACCGCAGTGGCATCCGCCAAAAAAGGCCCATCCGACCGCAACAAGATCGCACTGATGGTCGGCATTACCAATTATCCTAACCGAGAGACGCTCAACAAGATCGACGGCTGCGCCAATAACGTTCCGTTGCATGCCGATGCACTTCGCGATTATGGGTTTGAGGACGCGAACGTCCTGCGTCTGGCAGACGGCGAGGCGACGCATCAGAAGATAATAGACAGTTTTCAGACACAGTTGATCGACCGTGCCAAAGCCATCAAGGCGAATAACGGCGAGGCCGTCGTGGTGTTTTACTTTTGCGGGCACGGCTCGCAGTACCCCGACCAGGACGGCGACGAAGCCGACGGACTCGACGAAACGCTGGTCGCCTACGACAGCCGTTCGACGTCGTTCGACATACTCGACGACGAGATCGACGACCTAAAAGCCGAGCTTCGCCGGTACACGACAAACGCGACATTTATTTTGGAAAGTTGCCACTCGGGCACCGGCACCCGCGGCGGCGAGTATATTTCCGAACAGGCCGAGGACGACACGCGGCCGAGGCCGCCGTACAAACGCCGGTTTCCCCCGACCAGCGACGACGACACCGCGACCTACTCAGAGATCGCCGCGTCGCTGAGCAACCGCAGTGCAAAATCCGAGAGTGCCGCCGGATGCAATTGCGACAAACCTTACAGCCTGATGACCAGATCGCTCGTCCAGGCACTGCGTCGGGCGACCCCGACGACCACATACCGCTCCTTGGTGAGCGAGATCGCCGACGAAGTTTCGCGTTTCTCTCAGCAGGAACCGCAGGCTGGCGGCAATCGCGACACGCTGCTTTTCGGTGGGGCGGCCAAACGCACAAACCCGTACGTCGAGGTCGCCGAGATCCGAACCGGCGGCACCGTTGTCATTAAAGCCGGTGCGATCCACGGCCTCAAAGAGGGCAGCCAGATCACGTTTTACTCCCCCGAATCCAAAACTAACGCCGGCAGCGACGGCTGGCTGGCGAATGGCGTCGTCACCAATGTCGGTACGACAAATTCGGTCGTCGCATTGCCCAAGGGAGCGGCCATCGTCACCAAAACCTCACGGGCAATACTCTCGTCGCCGGTATTCGGCGGCGGGGCCGTCATTGTTTCGCTCTCGGACGATGCCGACCGGCGGAGCGAGTCGGGTGGCGACGCGGTTTCCACGGCGGTCGAGAAACGCCTGCGTGACGATGCGCTGGTCGAGGACCGGATCATCGCTTTTGCCGCTCGCCCGGTCATCTCGCCGCTCGAACGCGGCGCCGCCAAGAGTATTATCCGGCTTCGAAGAGGTAAAATAAGGGACATTTTTCGCGATGTCTCGCAAATGCGGCCGCAGCGGGAAGCGAACTACTGCGACGGAGCGACGCTCAAAGCGGTTCCCGCGTCCGAGCGGTTTCCGTCCGCCGATCAGGAGGTTTATTACCTCGACGGCGGCAACTCGGCCGATCCGCCGCTCTTCGGTTACGTGTTCGACCCGGCGTCCAAAACGCTCGCGGCCGACATCGCCGGAGCGATCCGGTCGATCGCCCTCATGCAAAATCTCCGCGGCCTCAACAACGCCGCGTCATCATTGCCCGGAAATATCGACGTCCGATTCGAGACCGGCCCGGCGGGTGCGGTTACCGAGGTCTGCACCGCCGACGGCACCAAGACGCGGCAGGCGGATAAGGAAAAGCTCAGTCAGTTTCGCCCGACGAAGCCCGGCAGCGTCGCTCTCGGTTCCATTGCCCGCATCACGGTGAAAAACATCTCCGGCGATGTCCGGCGAAAGACCGATCCATACGCATCCGGCGAACCGCTTTACGTCACGATCCTCGCGATCACGACCAAGGGCGAGATCAAGGTGTATGGCGGCAACGGCCCGCACGATCCGCTCGCGGACGGCAAGGGCCGGACCATCTACATCTCGGGCGACCCGCCCATCGGCGTGGAGCATTACATAGTCGTCGTTTCACGCGATTATGCCGATTTCAGCTTCTATTCGTCGTGGAACGCCGCGCAGCGTGATGCACAGATGTCCCCGCTCCAAAAGATCCTCAGGCAATCCGGCACGGCCACTCGGGACGCCCAGACCGTCGTCGATCGACCCGACACCTGGGGCGTCGTCCGCCTCGACCTAAACATCGTCAAACCGCCCCCGACGAAGTAACGTGTCTGCCGCTGTGAGCATCGGGGTTCGCTGTATTGACAAACCGGCGAGGCAGTCGTAATGAATAGGCCTGAACGTTGGTACGCGGCCATGCGAAGATAAAAGTGCATAAACCGAAAAGCCCGTCGCGTCATCACCCGCGACGGGCTTTTTATTGTCTACATCGAGAGTGGCCTGACGGCTCTCTGTCTGCAACGAATATTGTGGGGGATCAGTGCTCGCTAGCCGTTAATAAGGCCCGCACGATCCGCTAGATTTTGCTAACCGCAAACTGCCTTTCAAAAAAATAGAACGGCGGGCAACAATAGTTGCAAACCGCCGTTCATGGGAGCTTTTGCTCAAGTTTGAAAAGTAGGCCGTCATCACTGACGATCGATCTTCAATATCGGCTTACGCCTAATAAACCTTCGCGGTGGGCTATCGCCCTGCTTGTTCGTTCATTTAACAATCGAGAACCCACTCTCATCGTTACCCACAACTAAGGCTTAGATAGAGAATAGCCGAACTAAACGCCGCCGTATGTACGGTGTCGTACATTATCATAAAAAATATCTGTCGCGGTCTTGACCCCATACTCTTCGGGTTCATACGTCGGTCTTGCGATGAGCGAGCATTCGCAGCAGGCGATTTATCGCCAGATGCAAAAACGCATAGACGACGATCGCGACGATGATCGGCAGAGCGAGCGTAAACCCCTCGGCCGTCGTCGGGCTCGGGACCAACCCGCGGAACGGGGCGTAGAGCGTGCCGGTCGCCATCTTGATGAACTGGAAAAATCCCGCACTCTCGCGAGCGGCAAACAGCTCGAGCATCAGCCTTATGACCAGCAACCCGTAAATTATAAAAAATACATAGTCGACGACTTGCGAAACGCGGGCCGCAAATCGGCCTACGCCGACCTCGCGTTCCGTTTGACGAATCTCGCGCGCTGCCTTTTGTTTCATGTTGGCGGCCAGGCTTTCCACATCGTTTTCCTGTGCCGCGTCGGTTCGCCTGGCCTCGGTTAATATCTCGCCGCCGATATTACTGTTGACGTTTGATTTGAGCGTTTCGTAATTGTAGGCCCGCTGGGCTTCGTCTTGGGCAAGTTTGTTATCGTTCATTGTTCCTACGAGGGAAAAAACGCGAGACGGGCCCCAGAAGAAGCCCGTCTCGCGCGTGCCGACCGTGTTAGTTTCGGTTATTGTCGACGTTAGCCGGGGCGGTCGACGTTATGGTAAACGTCGAGCCCGGTCCCAGATCGATCGAGTCACGGCCCGTGACCAGTACCGAACCAACGCCGGCACCTGCACCGACGCCTGCACCAATCGCGGCACCCTGGCCGCCGCCGGCGATAGCACCGATGATCGCACCGATCACGGCTCCAATTCCGGCTCTGCCAACCGTCGTATTGGTCTGGTTGCTGTCGCGAACTTGGCCTTCGTTGTTGACCGTTACGCTGTCGCCGTTGGCTGCGGTCACCGATTCGATGAGGCCGCCAAACTTGTAGGTCCGGCCGTTCATCGTGATCGTGTCAAAATCGAGCGAGATATTAGCCCGTCCCGAAACGCGGCCCGAATTTGCTGCCTGCGAAACCCTGCCGGTTATCACCGCTCCGTTGTATCTCGACGGCGAGTTAACGACCATCGTAAACTGATCGCCCATCTGCGAAGACCTGGTGCTGACCGAATTTTGCAGCGTGGCGGCTAACACCGTGCCATTGGGGACAAGGAACTTGTCCGTTCCGCCGTTGTTGGAGCCGACGGGATTACCGCTGTTAACGGTCGTCCACTGAGCAATGTTGCTGACTCGGTCGTAGGTGCTCGAGACAGTGATCGTCTCTTCGCGGTCCGTTAAATAGATACGACGCGAGACCTTAAGCTGGCCGTTCGAACCGGGCGAGAATGTCACGTAAAAATCGTTTACCCGTTCGCCCTCATAGCTGATTGAGAGGCCGCTGTTATTCACGGTCGCTGTTGTCTTAACGGTACGTCCGCGAGCGTTGGTCTCGGAGACGGCAACGCCGTTCGCCTGAAAGTTGATCTGCGGCGAGTTGGTCGATGCCATATCGACCGTCTGGCCGTTCAATTGGATGGCGATCATCTCGGGCGACGCGAGGCGGCGTTCGAGACCCCGCCGGACGTTGTCGCGTTGGCTCGTGTCGTAGTTGCCCAAAGCGTTGTCGATCACGTTGGCGACATTGTCGCTCTGTCCCGCATTGAGACGATATGTGCCGGTTAATCGGGCGTCGATCCGGCGTCCGTTATTATTACTATTGTTGTTGTTGATCGGATTGACCTCCGTCTGCGGGGTCCAATTCCAACTAACGCGATAGTACGTGGCGAGCGTGTTGAGGTCAGTCCTCAGTGACAGCCACTGTGCCTCGGCCGCACGGCTCATCCGGTTTCGGGTCATAAACTGATCGATAAAGTTGCCGCGATTCAACACCTCGGTGGCGTCGGCGTTTGTCGACTGACGGTCGTTAAACCGTTCCTTAAGCCGGTCGGTAGCGTTTTCAAAACTGCTTACGTACGCGTTTATCGAATCTTCGCGATTGGTGTTATCGACGTTGCTGTTATTGAGCGAATCGCTGATCTGGCCCTTAAACGTATTGGTCTTGTTCTCGATTCGGGCTATCAGTTCGCGAACCTGATCTTCCGTCGCTGAATACGCTCCGGTCGGCGGCCGTGTGACGGTCTGATTCCAACTCCAGCCGACGTTATAGTAACGGGCAAGCGTGTTTAGGTCATTTCTGATCAGAACCCACTGCGATCCGGTCCGGCCGGGCATCGGGTTCTCGATCAGTAACGTGTTGATCTGCGCGGCACTGTTTAAGAGGTCCGTCAGTTCATCGCCGATCGCACGCCGAGCATTGAACTGCGAACGCATCGTCTGCGTCGTGCTTTCAAAGTTGGCGATCATATCCATCACGCCGCCATCGTTACCGGCACCGCTTCGGTCAACCGACCGCTGCATCAGCTGCCTGAACGTGGCCGTCTCGGTTCCGATCCTAGCCAAAACGGTACGGACCTGTCGGGTCGTCGCGGTTTGTCTCGGCTTTTGAGCATTGGTCGCGGTAGACGCTGAAAGTATAAAAGCGGCACAAATTAAAGTGAACGCGTAAATTGTCTTTTTTCTCATGATCTTTTCTCCTAAAGAATCGCTCTCGATCTTAAAATCTCGGGAAATTTCCGTTAAACGGCATTCCCGTCGACGATCGAACCGATCCATATATTCCGCGAATCGCGGTATTTGCACGCTAAACGTTATCGTTTCGGCATTCCCTAGTCTACGCGATACAAATCTTGATGTATGTGCGCTTGCATACCGACAAGCCGAGCCGATCAGCGGAAGATGGTCACATACAGAGCTTAAAAGGTCGAAAGTTTCCGAATAGAAACGACTTTTTATGAAAAGGTAAAAAATGGTTTTGACGGAAATCATGGTGACACGCTCATTTTTCGAAGCCGGCACAGTAATCATATGCACTGGACGTCCGCCGCGGCGGGCACGTCTGCCCGGTCTGTTAGGCCAAGGTACACCGGCGTACCCGCTGGGGATGGATCTATTATCGTTTACGGAAGATCTGTCTACCGGGAAGGGCAGTTTCATTCCACTGACGGCGGATCGTCTTTTCAAAAGAAATGTGATCCACCCGATCCCGTAACATCAAAACACGCTCATGCCGCAGCGTTGGAGGCAAACTAGATGGAAATGTACTCTTTCTTAACAACCTATTTCAGAATGATCTATGATCTGGCCACCGGCCGCCGCGAAACGTCGTACCCCATCAGCCCGTTCTGGCGTTGGCGTCATAAACGGTATCAGGGTCTCTAGCCCGCTGCTGGTTTCGCCACGCAGCCATTCAGCATACACGATCCGTCGCCGCCGTCGGCAGTCCCTATAAATGAAAATGTACCTACCGCCCAAGATGCAGCGTATCCTGTTCTGGTTCTTACGGCTCCTGGGAGCTCGTTGATCGGAAAACATTTTCTTCCCCGAGGCTCGCCCACCCGCCGCCATCGAACCACCCCGCTCCTAATTTTGCCAAGATCGAAGTCATAATATTAAACTCTGTGTGTCGAAGCCGAACCCCAACAACGCTTCATGAGAACATCGACGAGGTTGCTTGGCAAGTATTCCTCCGGCGGCCTTGCCGCATCGCACAGCGGCCACGGCTTGCCTCTACGAGACGCTCACCCTAGGTTTCCCGCCGGCTTTGCCGCCGAAATCATCTCCCGGCTCGACGGCCAGATTGCCAACAAAACCCTGTTAGTGGTAGATTCTGAGTGTCTTCAACAAACCCAAATGAACATTCAGGAATACATCGACAACGTCGCTCGTCGTTACGCTCTCGGCAATGCCACGGAGCACACATTTCGCGGTGATCTGCAAACTTTGCTCGAATCGTTGGTGCCCGAGATACGGGCGACGAACGAGCCGAAACGCATCGATTGCGGTGCACCCGACTACGTTCTTACGCGCAAGGGCATTCCGGTCGGCTATATCGAGGCAAAGGATGTCGGCGTCGATCTCGACGGCAAAAATCACAAAGAGCAGTTTGACCGTTATCGCGGAGCTCTCGACAATCTCGTATTTACTGACAACCTGGACTTTCGTTTTTACATAAACGGCGTTGCGACGGCGTCCGTCCGGATCGCTGAGATTCGCAATGGCAAGGTCGTTGCTTTGCCAGCGACGTTTGACCAGTTTACGAGTCTCGTGAAAGAGTTTGCGGCACGTACGCCGCAGAGCATTAAGAGTTCGAAAAGGCTTGCCGAGATGATGGCCGAGAAAGCGAAGATCCTCGCCTTTATCATCAAGAATGCTCTGGACGAAGACATTGCTACCGGAGCGGCCACTGACCTGACGGAGCAGATGAAAGCGTTCAAGGACATTCTCATCCACGATATCGACGCCAAGGGTTTTGCGGATATTTACGCCCAGACCATCGCTTACGGCATGTTTGCGGCACGTTTGCATGACAAGACGCTTGACACGTTTTCACGCCGTGAGGCCGCCGAGCTTATTCCGAAGACTAACCCGTTCCTTCGCAAGCTCTTTCAGTTCATCGCCGCTTTTGACCTTGACACCCGCATTGACTGGATCGTCGATGCTCTGGCCGATCTGTTCCGTGCGACCGATATTGCGGCGATCCTTAAAAATTTTGGACGGGCGACCCAGACGCATGACCCGATCATGCATTTCTACGAGACGTTTCTTGCCGAGTATGACCCAAAGCTGCGAAAATCGCGAGGCGTTTTCTATACTCCGGAGCCGGTTGTTGATTTTATCGTGCGGGCGGTCGACGACATCTTAAAGACCGAGTTCAATTTGCCGAACGGTTTGGCCGATACAAGCAAAACAAAGATAAAGGTTGACGTCCAGGGTAAGCTACAGGAACGCGAAGTTCACAAGGTGCAGATACTCGATCCGGCGACCGGGACCGGGACGTTTCTCGCGTCGGTTATAAAACATATCTATAAGGGTTTTGAGAATCAGCAAGGAGTTTGGAGCAACTACGTAGAAAATCACCTGATACCGCGTCTCAACGGTTTCGAAATTCTCATGGCCTCGTACGCCATGGCTCACCTCAAACTCGATCTGCTGTTGACGGAACTTTCCGGCACGCCTGCGTCGGCGGGCGGGAGTGTGGGTAGCCCGCACGTAAGTGAGGGCTCAACGTTGTGTCGAGACCCGGCTGGAGCCCTTACTCACGTGCGGGCTACGGACACGTCGGATCGGTCACAACGTTTCCAGATCTACCTCACCAACGCCCTCGAGGAATATCACCCCGACACAGGCACGCTCTTTGCCAGTTGGCTCAGCACCGAGGCCAACGAAGCCAACCATATCAAACGCGACACCCCCGTAATGGTCGTCATCGGCAATCCGCCTTACAGCGGCGAAAGCTCGAACAAAGGCAAATGGATAATGGACATGATGGAGGACTACAAGAAAGAACCGGGCGGCGTTGAGAAGCTAAAGGAACGCAACCCGAAGTGGATCAACGCGGATGAAATTA
>JAYVUD010000156.1:0-3862 GCA_043788335.1 Chloracidobacterium sp.
AGCAATTATCAGATTTTGAAGCCGCTCGTCCGGGTACTCGGCATACACCTTAAATACCATTACATTGCTAAACACCGACCGATAGGTCGCGAGTTCGGCCTGGAGAAATCCGCTGCCCGGCCCCGATATCGCCGAACCGAGATTGAATATGATCACACCATTGTCCGTCAGCGAACGACTGATCTCGGTCACAAATTCACGGGTCGTCAACTGGTACGGGACCGCGAACAGCGAACCGAACGCGTCCATCAAAATGACGTCGTATTTCTTTGCCGCCGTGTGATTCAAAAAAGTCCGTCCGTCCTCGTGAAATATCGTTAGACGCGGATCATCCTTCAAACGAAAATGCTGGCGGGCGATCGCGGTCATTTGCGGGTCGATCTCGACCACATCGAGCGTGACGTCCGGGTACCGACGCAGAAAATCCTTCGGAACCGAATATCCCGCACCGCCGATGACAAGTACGTTGCGAAAATCCGGCTTGAAGTGCTGTGCCAGATGATAGTATCGGCTGTATTCGAAAACCGGTTCGTCGCTGTCCGGAAACATTGCAGACTGGATCGCGTACGGGTCGGACACTAACGCCCGTATCGGCTTACCGGACCGCGGGTCCGTAGTGTCAAAGACGCGTATCCGACTATATTCCGTATCGACGTCGTACAGCCCGTGCTGCGTTCGCAAAATGTAGATTGTCGCTTCGTTCGCGACGATCGAGAGCAGCACTACCACGATCGTGCCGATCGACAACCGGGTGACCCGGAGCGGAAACAGGAGCACCGAAACCGCGATCAATATTGCGGAGATGAGGTACAGCGTTCGCGTGCTGCCAACGAACGGGATCAGAAAAAAGCCGGCTGCGAACGTACCGACGATGCTCCCGACGGTCGAGAGTGCATATAAACGTCCGACCGTCGAACCCGAATCCGACAGCGACGAGATCGTCAGCTTGACCGCATATGGCGTGACGACGCCGAGGCAAACGCTTGCCGGAGCAAACAGCAGAACGGCCGCGACGACCGATCTAAGTTCGATGCCGATCGGGGCAGACGTAATGGTTGAAAGGACGACGTCCTTGATCAGTTCGGTGACGGCGATCAAGCCGGCGGCGGCAAATACGACGCCCGCCAGCACACGCACATCGGGCCGTTTGTCGGCCAGACGCCCGCCGAACCAGTATCCGAGGCTCAGACTCGCCAGGATCACACCGATCAGGCTGGTCCAGATGTATGTCGATGTGCCGATAAATGGCGCCAATATCCGCGAAGCCACGATCTCAAACGCCATCACCATCGCTCCGCAGACAAATACGGCGATACCTATAGAAAAGCGACGAACATCAGCAGTGGCCATAAAGAGACAAAGAACGGCAAAACAATATCGGTGGTCCGGTCAATTCGGCTATGTGCCGATCTGAGCATCGTCCCGGACGACGAGGTCGTCACGAGCAATATCGTCTTGGACGAAAAGCAAAACGCCGACCGGTAAACCGATCGGCGTCACCGAATGTAAACAACGGTTGAAATGCTAATATCCAACAACGAAACTATGCCGTAGCGGTTTGTTTCTCGTCCGAGTCGTTAACGAACGTCAGCCACTTTGCACCACCCGGCGCATCGCGCTCAGCCATTATGATCTTGAAAAACTCTTCCTGGAGCTTGGCGGTGACCTCGCCGCGTTTGCCCGCGCCAACCGTGATCCGGTCGACCGTGCGGATCGGCGTGATCTCGGCCGCTGTTCCGGTAAAGAACAGCTCGTCCGCCAGATACAGGGCAGCCCGTTGGATCGTGGTCTCGACGACCTCGATCCCCATTTCTCTGGCGATCTTGATCACCGAATCGCGAGTGATGCCCGGCAGGATCGATGCTCCGAGCGGCGGCGTGATCAGACGGCCGCCATTGACCAAAAAGATGTTCTCGCCTGAGCCCTCGGAAACGTAACCGCGGTCGTCGAGAGCGATGCCCTCCGAAAATCCGCCGAGCAGAGCTTCCATCTTTATGAGCTGCGAGTTCATGTAGTTAGCACCCGCCTTTGCCATCGCCGGCATCGCGTTTGACGTTATCCGCGTCCAACTCGAAACACAGACATCGATGCCTGCCTCGAGGGCTCCTTCGCCGAGATACTTGCCCCATTCCCACGCCGCCACATAAGCGTCGATCGGGTTCGGGAATGGGTTTACGCCGAACGCCGGCTTTGCCTCGTCGAGCCCGCGGATGATCAGCGGACGCAGATAGCACTCGGCAAGGCCGCTATGCCGAATAAGCTCGACCGACGCATCGCAAAACTCGTCACGGCCAAATTTTGAATCCATCCGGTAGATCTTGGCTGAATTAACGAGCCTCTGCATGTGGTCGTGCAGGCGAAATACGGCCGAACCCTTGGTCGTGTTGTAGCACCGGATGCCTTCGAATACGCTCGAACCGTAATTCACCACGTGGGACATCACGTGTATTCTTGCATCATCCCAGTTGATAAATTCGCCGTTTTTCCAGACTTTTGGCGATATTTTCATAGTACTGACGTCTTTTCCAGCCATAAAATTTACAGAACTCCTAAATAATTAATAAGACTCAACGATCTCCGATATAAATGATTTCTTCTCAAAAATATATGCAATAAATAAATATTAAACTGCCGGTAAAAGAATATTACAACGACAAATGCTTCGCAACAGACGTATCCGCTTATAGAGCAATAACATTGCGTTATCGGCTCAAAAAAAGGGGACAGCCGTAAAACTGTCCCCATAGATCTACCGATATTCGCCGCGTCAGAGAATACGGAATCTGGTTGCCGTGTCATCGAGCCGTGACGAGTAAGCGGTTCCGTCGATGGTCACGGTCAGGATGATAGGTTGATCGCCCCCGCCGTTGGCCTCAGGCGGAAGCGCAAAGTCCAGTGTGTAAACGCCCGGAGCCACCAAGACCGGATTTGACAAGACCGGCGTCGGGGCTGCGGCAAACGCTCCGATTCGGATCACTATATTGGTCGTATTAGCGAGACCGGGTCCGGTCAGATACAGTCGCATCCTGCTCGGCACCCTGCCAAACGGTTTTATCCGCTTAGTCGTTACCGTGAAAGGTTCGGTCGTGAAGACGCGGTTAGTTACATTAAAGATCTTTGTCCTGCCGCCGGGTCCGATGATACCTTCCATATTGAAAATGTCCGGCCGCGAAGCCACGATCGTTGCCGTCGTTTTCATCGCAACGCCGTTGTTCGTAAGCACGACGTCGTAACTCGTTCCGCCCGTCGCCATCGGGATAAACGGCGGTACGACAAACTCGATCTTGTGACGGCTGACCGAACGCAGGCCGCACGCGGCTCCGTTGATCGTCAGCGTAACTCCGCTGAGTTCGATCGGAAGCGTGAAACTTCGGCTAAGCGAACCGACTCCTGTTCGGGTGGCTATCGGGCGGTCGAGACTGGCCTGATAATACATTATCGCCTGCATTCCCGGAGCCATTCCGAACACAGCAGGCGGCGTTATCGGCGACGGCGTGGGCACAGGTGTCGGCGTTGGTGACGGAGTGGGTGTCGGAGTGGGCGTCGGAGTGGGCGTCGGCGTGGGCGTCGGCGTGGGCGTCGGCGTCGGAGTCGGCGTCGGTGACGGAGTAGGCGTCGGCGAGGGCGTCGGCACTACGGCGGGCGAAACTGCCTGATTGCTGGCTCCGGTCGCAAATGACGCATTGATCGCTGACCGACTGGTCAACGACGGCGTGACCATGTAATAGACCTCGGCCAAAAGGTCCTGGTTCCCAAGCCCCAACTCTGAAAGCCCGAGCGAAAATGCCACGCGTTTAAGCGAGTCGCTCGGCATTATCTGCGTCTGTGCGATAAACGACGTCGGGATCGGCAGTTTGCCGAG
>JAYVUD010000157.1:0-5639 GCA_043788335.1 Chloracidobacterium sp.
TGAACGAACGTTGGTCGAAAATTTTCAAAACGAAGCCGTCGCACTCGACCGCGTCCGGCACCCGAATATCATCAGCCGACTGGGCCATGGTACCGCCCGCGACGTTTGCGGGATGGTGTTTCACTATCTCGTTCTCGAATACCTGCCCGGCGGCGATCTCCAAAATGCCGTCCGGCGGGGAAGTATCCCGCTCGAACGCGCGGTCAAATACATCGAGCAAATTTGTGCCGGCCTCGGCCATGCGCACGAGCGCGGCGTCATTCACCGTGACATCAAGCCGCAGAATCTCTTGCTGACCGCTGACCGCGAAACCGTCAAGATCGCAGATTTTGGCGTAGCCCGCATGACGGTATCTGATTCGCCGATCACGCGTGTCGGTACAAATATGTACGCACCGCCCGAGCACAGCCCGATGTCGGCGGGTGACGATTCGCACGGTGTCGTGCGTCTGACGCCGGCCTCGGACGTCTATTCACTTGCAAAATCGATCTACACGATCGTTACCGGCGAGTCTCCGCGGGCATTTTCGAACAATCCGATAACGTCGATTCCCATGAAATTTCGCGACGAGGAATGGGCCGACGAACTGATCCGCGTTATCCATCGTGCCACCGCCAACGATCCGTTCTACCGGCACCAGACCGTTGAGGAGTTTTGGGAGGACCTCGGCGAATTTCGAGCGATCGTCGGCGACGGCGGCCCGAGCACCGTTGTCCGGTACCCCGAACCGCAGCCGCACGTTTCACGCGGATATACGCCGATCATTCCGACACAGCCGCATTTCGATCCCGCTGCCGAACCCGCACTTTTCCAAGCGGCAAGTTCGGTGCAAATGCATCCGGCGATGCCGGTGAAGCCTCCGTACAATGCCGGCCCGCCTTTAACGCCGCCGACTACGCTAAATATACCGATAGCCGGCGGTGATCACGCTGACGTGCCGATAGCCGACGTCCCCAAGCCGAGAAAGAGATCGCGGCTTCTCAGACGTTTTGCGGTATTTGCGATCTTTCTCTGCATATTTACGGCAATCCTCTATGGAACACATGCGTATATGCGGAGTGCGGGCATTCTCCCCGAGATTCGAAACCCGTTCAAAACGCAGACCGCCGTTGCGAATACGGACATTTATCTTCGACCGCAGCCGAATACGGATAACGATCCGGTCGGCCTCGTGACCAAAAACTCAAAAGTTAAGATTGTAAATTCTCAAAATAACTGGTATCTAGTTGATATAATAGAGCAAGGCCGCGTTCGCCCAAATCAAAGTACAGTATCGCGCGGCTGGTTGAACGGAAAATATTTGGACATCGATTAGATGTAGATCAGAGGAAAACGATTGAGCATACTCGACACAGTTAGGAAATGGATCGACGGCGACGGAAATGAGCTCGTGCTCGAACAGGCGGCACGCGATGCTCAGGTCAAACCGCGCAGTAAATCTGAGGATTTTATTGTGAAGATCGCCAAACAGGTCGAGTCGGTGATGCAGAGCGAACTTGTGCCGCTGCCGCAGGGCACGGCAATTATCCCGAGCGAGTATACGATCTTCTTAAATGGCGATGACGACAAAGAATGGCAGGGCGTCAAACGAAAAGGCCTCGAGCAGGGCCTCTATCACATCCTCGCCGAGCGTGCCAAGGAGATCGCCGGCAAGCGAAAGCTGGAAACCAAGTCGTTTGTTATCGAACTGAGGATCGACGGAACGCTCGAACCGGGCGAGGTCCGCGTACAGCACTCGTGGGAAGAGTCGTCGAATAAGACCGGCGTTCTCGCTCGTCCAAAGGACCTCCCGCCGCTTGCGCCGGCGCCGAGCAACGTTATGCCCGTCGCGACTCCGTTTGCTCAGCCACCGTCGCCGATACAGAGATCGGCACCGGCGAACCCAAATTTAGCACCTAAATTTACGCCGGCCCCTCAGTATGCGAGCGGGATACAGCCGACCCTACCGCAGGCAAATGTGCAGCAAGCGGTTCCGATCGTCGGCGAAGAGGGCGAAGAGATGACTCACGTCGCGTCACGCCTCACCGAACTATACCGCCTCGAGATCTGGCGTGGTGGCGTTCGGCAAAATGTCGTTCCGATCTATCAAAAGGAGATCTCGATCGGCCGCGGTTCAAAATCGAAACCCGTCGATATCCCGCTCGCCGGCGACGTCGAGATCAGCCGACGCCACTTGTCATTGGTCACAGACGGCCAGGGTAACTATTGGGCGGTCAACGAGGGCAAGAACGCCGCGGCGGTAAACAATTACGAAATACCGCAAAATCAAAGATTTGCTATCGCTCCGGGTGCGGCGTTGAATGTCTGCAGCTATATGCTGCGCATTCAGCCCAAATAGAGCAGTGTGCAATGGCCGCTCGGTTCCCACGTGGATTATGGCGATCAGCAACAACTTAACAGGGCCGCCATTCTTTACGTCCTTTACCGTGGCGGTTGACGACGCTCAGAAGGATCTAGCACATCACCGGCAAACTCTCGGACGACTACTGATACTCGATGCGGTATTTGTAGGATTGTCTATCCTTCTTTGGTCCTACTACCCGAAGTATTCCGCCTATTGGTTGCTTTTGCCTTTAGGACAGGCCAGTTACGGAATAGCCCAAACACTTTGGAACATTCGCAAAGTTAAGATCAGGTTAATTTCGTTGAAACGGCTCGAAGGTGATCTCGGCGAAAACGTCAGGCTTTCACGCTGATCGTTCGGGGTACTCAAAAGGGAATTCACGATTTTCGATCATCGCCAATAGTTCCGCAACCGCCGCATCCACATTTGTGATCACATCGATCGGGTATCCGTAGGTCGCCAAATTTTCTGCAAACTCATCGCGATCCAATATCTCGACGCGCTGATCGGGCCAAACGAGGACGTCTATGTCGAGATCGACATATTCCAGTGTCTCACCGTCAAACTTGGGGGGAAGATTGATGTTGCAGTAGTAGTTTCTAAACGCGCCGTCGGGTTCGTGAAACCGAAACACGTTGTACCAGCGGTCGAGCCAGTAAAATTCGTATGAGATCGTTCCGCTACAGATCGACCCAAGTTCGCTGTGTTCGACATCGCGGTCAAAAACACCCACGAAGGTCAACGCATTTCCACTCCGGCTAATGAGTTCGCACGTCCAACTTCGGTGAAGCGTGCCGACATACTTGCGCGATCTGACGATCGTCGTCGACCGCGGCATCTATTTCGGCGATTCGTCCGCTTCGCTGCGAACGACGAGTACCGAGCAATGTGCGTGATGGACGACTGAGTTTGAGACCGAGCCTAACAGGAGCCGTTCCCAGCGGTTATAACCGTGAGACCCCAAAACGATCAGATCCGATACATGGTCCTCGGCAGTTTCCACGATGCGGCTGTCGGGCGAACCGAACAGAACCTCACATGTGACGGCTATGTTCTCGCCGGCAAATGCTGAGGTCAGGTCGCGGCAGGCATCGTCGACGATCTTCGACGCACTCTCGCTTGCTGCTTTTTCAAGCGAACTCGTGTCAGGCAAATATCCACCATAGATGTCTACCGCCATCGGCACAGCCATATCGACGACACTTATGATGTGGATCGAATCACCATCGCCCAGCGCAAGTTTCTTGATCATCGCCCCGGCAGCTTCGCCGTGTTTCGTTCCATCGGTTGCAAAAAGTATCTTCATAATAAATGCCTCCAAGTTTCGGTTCAGACCGGTCTGGTTCAATTCTATCTCAACTCGCGGTTTTTTGAGGAGTGGCTACTCGTCGTCGTCCTCGGGGGCCGCTCGTCCGGTGTACGTGCTTCTCAATTTTTTGAGGATTGAAACGAGGACCACCCGGTCGACGGTGCTGAGCCCGGAGAGCGTATCCTCTTCCATTTCGTGCCACTGTGCCTCTATCTCGGTACGTATCGTTCGGCCCCGTGAGGTGAGAAATATCCGTGTCGATCGAGCGTCATCTTCGATCCGGGCACGCGTGACCAGGCCGACCTCGATCAGGCCCTTGATCGTCCGGTTGACCGTCGGGGCAGCGAGGTCGAGATTTTTTGCGAGATCGATCTGGCGTAGTCCGTCCTTTTCCCAGAGCTCAAGCAGGACAAAGATCTGCCCGCCGTGCAAACCGATGACGCCGAGTTGCCGCTCAAGCGAACTTCGAAACGCCGTGGATACCTTGGCCAAAAGGTAGCTTACTGTGTCTTCAAACTTGATCGGTTGAGCCATTTGACGCCTCTGTTTAAGTGCTTTAAGTAAACAATTACCTGGCGAATTATCTATATTTAGCGGGCTAATATAAATCAATTAGCGTGCTAAGTATATTTAGTTAGCAAGCTAATAATCAAACATTAGCACGGTATGATTTATTTATGAAGTAGGCTAAGATTTATTTATGGAAAACACCCAAAAGCTTAAGAATGGACGAAATACCTTACTCAAACTGCATAAATCCCTCATCGATCACGAACGGGAAATGTACGAGGGCGTTCACGGAAAACTCACGGCCGGTGGATTTCTGAACGTGTTGATCGACGACGAGGATTTTGCCTGGCTGAGAAAGTTCTCGATGCTGATCGTCGAGGTCGACGAGATGTTCGCGCTTAAGGATGGCATCAATGCTGAAATGATCAATGCAAGTTTGGCAAAGCTGGTCGAACTGGTGGAAATGAAGGAGGCGGACGAGTATTTCAAGGCGAAATACCAGTTTTCATTACAACGTTACCCCGACGTAGCCGAATATCACTTGGAGCTAACGCAGATCTTGTCATAAGACTGATCGTTTGTCGTAATCAAACGAAGGTATACGAGGGTCTCGGCCGTTTCGCTCAGGATCTCGAAACGGCCGAGATTCGATTATTTTGCTTCGCGTTTTTTCCAGTCAGCCAGAAAGCCCTCGAGGCCCTTGTCCGTCAGCGGGTGCTTAACGAGCTGCGTTATCACTTTGAACGGGATCGTCGCCACGTCGGCACCGGCTAGGGCACAGTCGACGATATGCATCGGGTGACGGATCGACGCCGCCAAAACCTCAGTCTCAAATCCGTAGTTGTCGTAGATTTGGACGATATCGCGGATCAACTGCATTCCGTCCTGAGCGATGTCATCCAGCCGGCCGATGAAGGGCGAGATGTAGCTTGCTCCGGCCTTAGCCGCCAATAGAGCCTGTGCAGCCGAGAAGCACAACGTAACATTGACCTTGGTGCCCTCAGCCCGGAATACACGTGTTGCCTTGAGGCCGTCGAGCGTTAGCGGGCATTTAATGACGACATTCGGCGCGATCTTGGCGAGTTCGCGACCCTCGCTCAGCATACCCGCGGTGTCGAGAGATGTTACCTCAGCCGACACATCGCCGGACACTAGGGCACATATTTTCGCGATATGTTCCTTAAAATCGACGCCGCTCTCACGTGCTATGAGCGACGGATTGGTTGTAACACCGTCGATCAACCCAAGTTCGACCGCCTCTTTGATCTCATCCAAGTTTGCCGTATCTATAAAAAATTTCATATGTTTTGTTTTTAATTGCTGATCTCAGATCTCCGGTTTAAGATCCGGTCCTGTATGGTCCGAGAGCTCCCTATGCAACCGAGTTTCTGAGCACCCCGATCCCTTCGATCTCAACTTCGCAGACGTCGCCACTCACCATTTTTGAAACTCCGGACGGGGTGCCGGTGGCAATCA